>SCTD01000265.1 GCA_004299215.1 Frankiales bacterium
GTTTCGACATCACGAGTGCAGGCACCTGCTGCGTCCAGCGAGACACGTGTGCAGAGCCTCACCGTGTATGACGGTTGTGTGACGGACAGGGGGGAACCCTGATCCGGTGACCGCTCCCCCCGTCGAGGCTCCCGCGCGCGCCGCCTCCGGGCGAGCCCTGGCCAAGCCCCGCCGCCCGCTGCTGGGACGCTCGCTGGCGCTCGACGGCCTGCGCGGCTTCGCCCTGATCTGGGTCGTGACGTACCACTTCACGTCCAGCGCGGGACCGCTCCCGGGCGGCTGGGTCGGGCTCGACGTCTTCTTCGTGCTGTCCGGGTTCCTGATCACCGCGATGCTGCTGGACGAGATCCGGGTCAACGGCCGGGTCTCGCTGCCGCTGTTCTACGCGCGGCGGGCCTTCCGCCTGCTTCCGGCGCTCTTCGTCATGCTGGCGGCCTGGGTGCTGGTCATGCTGGCCTTCCACGACACCACGTGGATCGCGGCGACCCCCGGGGGCGACGGCGTCGGCGACCCGGTGGACGTGGGCGCGGCCTTCGGGCAGCTCGGCGTCATCCTCGGCTACGGCGTGAACTGGATCTACGCCCTCGAGCTCGGCGCGGGTGCCCCGCTCGCGCACCTGTGGTCACTGGCCGTCGAGGAGCAGTTCTACGTCGTCTGGCCCTTCGTGCTGCTGCTCCTGCTGAAGGTCCCCGCCGCCCGCCGGATCTGGCCGGTGCTGGCGATGGCCGCGGTCTCCGCGACGCTGCCCTGGATCTACTGGGACGGCGGCGCCGGCAACGACCGGATCTACTTCGGGACCGACACCCGGGCCGTCGGCATGCTCATGGGCGCCGTGGCGGCGCTCGCCTGGCACCGCCGGCGCAGCCGTGGCATCGGCTCTCCCGCCGCGGCGGCGCGCGCCTGGATCGGGATGGGCCTCGTCCTGGGCTTCCTGCTCACCGTCGGCAACATCCCGCTGAAGTTCCTCGCCGGCCCGGCGATCATGGCCGTGGCCGCCATGCAGGTCATCCCCTACCTGGTCGACCGGCCGCAGAGCCTGATGGCCCGCTTCTACGACAACAGCGTGCTGGTCTGGCTCGGCCAGCGCAGCTACGCCGTCTACCTGTGGCACTACCTGCTGGCGACCTGGCTGAACCCGCTCTCCCCGTGGGTCGGCATCCCGGTCGGCGTCGGCTGCTCGCTGCTGCTGGCGCACCTGTCCTGGCGCTTCGTCGAGGCCCCGGCGCTCCGCTACGCCAAGCGATTCCGCCCGAAGCCGGCCGAGGTCGTCGACCCCTACCCGGCCGAGCAGCGGGCCGATCGCGCCGTCGTGCGCGCCGCCTGACGCTTCAGGCGCGCGACGGCAGGACCAGCAGCTGGCCGACCTGCAGCGACGAGCTCTCCAGGTCGTTGAGCCGGCGGATCTGCGCGACGACCTCACGCGGGTCGTTGTCCGGCGCGATGCGCTGGGCGACCGACCACAGCGACTCGCCCGGCTGGACCGTGACGGTCTGCACCGGTGCCCGCTGGCCCTCGCTCACCACGCCGGCGGCCTGCGTGTCGGCGCCGCCGAGCGAGATCGCAGCGAGCAGCAGGCCCGCCAGCAGCAGGACCAGGACGGCCCGGCCGCGACGCGTGAGGCGGACGGCGGGGGTGGACGCGGTGGCGCTCATCGGTGCTCCTCGGGGTGTCGACTCGAACGAACGGGTGTTCGATCGAACGTCTGAGCGAGAAGGTACCCAGGCCCTCCGACAAAAACCAGACACGTTCGAACATGTGTTTGATCTGTGACCTCCGGGGCGTTACCGTCCGGGGTGCTCGGACCGATCGGTCCGCAGGACGCACACGAACGCAGCCCGCGCAGAGACGGAGATCCCCCATGGCCCGCAAGCCCGCAGCCGGGAACGAGCCCGACACCACCGTGCGCACGCTGCCCGAGGGCCCGCCCGACGAGGCCGGACTGACCCCGCGACAGCGCAAGGTGCTCGAGGTCATCCGCGACTCGGTCGAGCGCCGGGGCTACCCGCCCACCGTGCGCGAGATCGGCGAGGCGGTGGGCCTGCACAGCACGAGCAGCGTGTCCCACCAGCTGTCGATGCTGCAGAAGAAGGGCTTCCTGCGCCGCGACCCGTCCCGGCCGCGCGCCGTCGACGTCCGCTTCCCGGGCGAGACGGCGGCGGCCAACGCCGCGGCCGACGCAGCCCAGGACGAGGCTGCGGAGCGCGCGGCCCGGCCCACGCCGGCGTACGTCCCGGTCATCGGGCGGATCGCCGCCGGCGGGCCGGTGCTCGCCGAGCAGGCGGTCGAGGACGTCTTCCCGCTGCCGCGCGAGCTGGTCGGCAGCGGCACGCTGTTCATGCTCAAGGTCGTCGGCGACTCGATGGTCGACGCGGCGATCGCCGACGGCGACTGGGTCGTGGTGCGCCAGCAGCCGAACGCCGACAACGGCGACATCGTCGCCGCCATGATCGACGGCGAGGCGACGGTCAAGACGTACAAGAAGCGCGACGGCCAGGTGTGGTTGATGCCACACAACGAGGCGTACTCCCCCATCGACGGCAACGCCGCGGTGATCCTGGGGCGCGTGGTGACGGTGCTGCGGAAGGTCTGACCGCAGGCAGGAGCCCAGCCGCCGGCGGCGAATCCCGCCGGTAGCCACCCCGCGCTCCTGGAGGACCCGTGTCCAGCTCTGGCCTGTCCCGTCGCTCGCTGTTGCGTCGCGGCGCCCTCGGTGCCGGCGTGCTCGCCGCGGGACCGACGCTCACGAGGGCCGCCTTCGGCGCCGACGCCGTCGGGCGCACGGTGCCCGGCGAGATGCTCTCCTACGCCCGCGTCCGTCCCCGCACCCTCACGCAGGCGCTGGCGCTGGCGGAGTTCGACGACACGCACCGGCTGATGGCCGACGGCACGATGGAGCTGCTGCTCTGGCCCGGCGACGAGACCAGGCTGAAGAGGCTCGGCGTCGACTACCAGGTGACCCAGCCCTACCGCGGCCCCGACCTGACGGCCGGCGCGCGGCTGTCCGGCCTCGCGCCGCAGCCCGGTGAGCGCACCGACTACCGGCACTACGCCGACTACGTCACCGACCTGCAGAAGCTCGCGACCGACCACCCCAAGCACGCCCGGATGTTCGAGTTCCCGGAGACCACGCTGGAGGGCCGGAAGGTCTTCGGCATCGAGATCGCCGACGACATCGCCCGGGCGGTCACCGACGGCCGGCCGACCTTCTGGGTCGACGGCGCGCACCATGCCCGCGAGTGGCCGTCGAGCGAGTACACGATGATGTTCGCCTTCGACCTGCTTCAGTCGTACGGCAAGGACAGGCGGGTCACCGCGCTGCTCAAGAAGATCCGCGTCGTGGTGGTGCCGATCGTCAACGCGGATGGGTTCGTGCACTCGCGCGAGGCCTCCCCGGTCCACAACCCCGCGCTGAACAACAACCTCGCCTTCAACGTCGCCGGCCTCGAGAGCGGCTGGCGCAAGAACAAGCGCTCCTTCACCGACTCGCTCTACACCGCCGGCGGAACGTCGTCGCGCCTGAACGCCGACGCCCACGGGACCGACCCCAACCGCAACTACCCGTTCTTCTGGGGCGGCGAGGGTGGCGGCTCGGACCCGACGAGCCAGACCTACGGCGGCGCCGAGCCCTTCAGCGAGCCCGAGGCGCGCAACATCGCCGGTGGGATGAAGGCCCGGCAGGTCACGGCGTACCTCACCAACCACACCTCCGGCCAGCTCTGCATGCGGCCGTGGGGCTACACGACCGACGAGTCGCCGGACGACGCCCTCCAGGATGACCTCGGCGAGCAGATGTGCTCCTTCAACGAGTACCGCAACCAGATCGGCCTGTCGCTCTACCCGACGGCCGGCACCTCGCGCGACTGGTCGTACGGCGCCCTCCGCACCATCGTCTACACCTTCGAGCACAACCAGGCGTTCCACCCGCCCTATGCCGCGAACATCCCGTCGACGTACGAGATCAACCGCCCCGCGTGGCTGCTGCTCGCGGAGGCAGCGGCCGATCCGCGCAACCACGGCGTGATCACCGGTCGCGTGGTGACGCGCGGTGGCGGCCCCGCGTCGGGCGCTGTCGTCACGCTCACGAAGTCGTTCAAGTCGCCGGTGGCCGAGGACGTCCTGGCCCGGCGCGACGGCTCGGTCCCCGAGACGATCACGACGACGGCGCGCACGGATCGCAACGGCCGGTTCACGATCCACTGCAACCCGTCGACGCGGCCGACGACGATCCAGGACAAGCGCGGCAAGGAGTTCTGGACCGTCAAGGTCGGGTCCTTCTCCACGAAGGTCTACGTCGACCGCGGCGACAAGGTGAACCTGGGGACCGTACGCCTGTAGGGCTGTCGATCGCGCTCCGGCGCCTGAGGTCTTGGGTCTTGGCTCGCCGCGCGCTGTCGATCGCGCTCCGGCGCCTCAGGTCTTGGGTCTTGGCTCGCCGCGCGCGGTGACTGTCCGACGCCGTCGTCAGGACGTTCCCGCGGGAACGTCAGTCGCGGACGAGCTCCGCGCGGGCCTGCTTCACCTCGACCACGGTCGGCACGCCGGTGGTGGTGGCCGTACCGGTGATGGGCTGGCTCGCGCCGCCGTTCACGCGGAAGGTCCCGGACCACTCGATGACGACGTACGCGCCGACCGTCGCGGCTTCGGCGTACTCGTGCTCGATCCGCCCCCGGGGCGCGGTGCTGGTGCCGGTCTTGCCGTCGCCGAAGTGCCACGTGTAGCGCTGCGCCGTCGCGGTGATCACCACGTCCTGGCCGAGCAGGGTGAGCGGGATGTCGTAGCTGGCCGGCGCGCTCGTCGTGAACACCGTCGGGATGTTGACCAGCGTGTCCGGCTCAGGCGACACCTCGGCCTCGCCCTGCAGCACGACGACGCTGGTGAACTCCCGCTGCACCGTCATCGGCACCGCGACCGCAGGGTCGATGGCCGGGTCGTCCGCGGCGAGGCAGACGGTGTCGACGAGCGTCCAGGCGGTCCAGTCGTTCAGGGCCTCGTCGAAGGTGCGGGACCAGACCCAGAAGCGGAACTCACCCTCGACCGGGCAGGTCTCCACCGCCGCGCTGCAGAGGACGCCCGGGTCGTAGGCGCTGTTGCCCGTGCAGGTGGGTGCGTACCGCGTCTGTCGCCGAATCGTGGGCCCGGAGTTTGTGGTTACGGGCCCAGTGTCAGGATCACTTGCTGGACTCGAACTCGTCGCGTCAGCGCTGAATGCGTCTCCGTCAGCCTTGAGGCATGGCGACGGGCAGGGCTTGGATTCCGCAGACGCCGGAGGGGCAGGCAAGACGCTCAACGTCCATTGAGCCAGGACTACGGCGCCTGCCCACTTCCTAACGAGCCTGTGCACTATTCAACCGTCCGGATCGCATCGACCGCCCAGCCACCTTCACGACGAACGAGCTTCACCTGTGCGTCCTGGTCGACTTGGGCATCTTCCTGGCGGACAACTTCGCCCTCAGCGTTGCGCTCCACGTACGGGTCACTCGTGAATCGGAAGTCGACGATGACGCTGCCGTCGGCATTGACTGGAGGCGCTTCAGCGAAAGCGATCTTGAACCGCTCGCCGGCCACGATTAGACCGGCATCGCGCAGTCGTTCGATGTCATCAACGATGTTCTTGCAGGAATCACACTGTTCCGTGCTTAGCGCTACGACTGGCTCGGCGTTTAGGTCGACATAGGCCCCATCGACGACTTCGCCAAAGAAGTACCTCGCGAACGCCGCCGCCCCCTCGGGCGTCTCGGCAGCCGCCTCGGACGGCAGCGGGACGACCAACGGCGAGGGCGAGGCACTGGTGATCGGCGGCAGCGTCAGCGGCTCCGGATCGTCGCTGCACCCCACGAGCGCGGCCAGCACGCACAGCACGGCCAGCGCCCCCCTGATCCTCACGAACCGGAGGATATCTGCAGATTCTGCGTGGCGGGTGAGCCTGTGGACCGCGACGTTCCCGCGGGAACGCCCGCCTGACGACCACGTCGGACAGTCACCGCGCGTGGCCACCCACGACCCATGGCCGGGACCAGCCGAGGGGCGCTGACCACGACTCACAGAAGGGTCAGCGCGATCCCACGAGAGCCGCTGTGCGTCATGACATGCGCACGCCAGTTGCCGACAGCACCGCGACTGGCTGCGGTTCGCGCGGGAACGCCCGTATCGGCTGTTCAGGACGGCCGCCGCACGCAATACCGCGACCTACGCCGACGCCACCAGGTAGTCGTGCAGCTCCGACGCAAGCGACGGACCCACGCGAGCCGAGAGCCGGGTCCCCGCCTCGAGATGCTCCTCCGCGAGCACCTCCCCCTCGCTGTGGATGCGCGAGACCAGCCCGCCCTCGGAGTAGGGCAGCAGCACCGATACCAGCGTCGAGGGCCGCGGCACCTCGTCCTCGAGCACCTGCAACAGCTCCGGCAGCCCCTCGCCGGTCAGGGCCGACACCAGCACGACGTGCCTCTCGCGCCGCTCGAGCCGGCGCAGCACGTCCGGGTCCGCCAGGTCGCACTTGTTCACCACGACGACCTCGGGGATGCCGGTGGCCCCGATGTCGGCGAACACCGCGCGCACCGCGGCGATCTGCCCCTCGGGATCGGCGTGCGAGCCGTCGACCACGTGCAGGATGAGATCCGCGTCGGCGACCTCCTCCAGCGTCGAGCGGAAGGCCTCGACCAGCTGGTGCGGCAGCAGCCGGACGAAGCCGACCGTGTCCGTCAGCGTGAACTCCCGGCCAGACGGCGTCGCAGCCCGGCGGACCGTCGGGTCGAGGGTCGCGAAGAGCGCGTTCTCGACCAGCACGCCCGCGCCGGTGAGCCGGTTCAGCAGGGAGGACTTCCCGGCATTGGTGTAGCCCGCGATCGCCACCGAGGGCACCTCGCCGCGGAGCCGCTCCTGCCGCTTGGTGTCCCGGGCGGTCTTCATCTGCTTGATCTCGGCGGCGAGCTTGGCCTTGCGGTTGCGGATGCGCCGACGGTCGGTCTCGATCTTGGTCTCACCCGGTCCGCGGGTGCCGACGCCCCCGGAGCCCGACCCACCGGCGCCACCGCCCTGCCGGGACAGCGACTCACCCCAACCGCGCAGGCGCGGCAGCATGTAGGTCATCTGCGCCAGCTCGACCTGCGCCTTGCCCTCACGCGAGGTCGCGTGCTGGGCGAAGATGTCGAGGATCAGCCAGGTCCGGTCGATGACCTTGACCTTGACGACCTCCTCCAGCTTGCGCAGCTGGCCAGGCGAGAGCTCCCCGTCGCAGATCACCGTGTCGGCGCCCGACGCCACCACGGCATCGCGGAGCTCACGAGCCTTCCCGGATCCGACGTACGTCGCGGGATCGGGAGTCGTACGACGCTGCAGCAGGCCCTCGAGCACCTCGCAGCCGGCGGTCTCGGCGAGAGCCTGCAGCTCCGCCAGCGAGTTCACCGCGTCGTCACCGGGGGCGTACACGCCCATGAGGACGACCCGCTCCAGCCGCAGCTGCCGGTACTCGACCTCGGTGACGTCCTCGAGATCGGTCCGGATCCCGGCGACGCGGCGCAGGGACTGCCGCTCCTCGAGGTCGAACCCCTCGCCCTCGATGTCGTGGAAGGCCGAAGGCAGCAGGTCGTCGTCGAGGTGCACGGTGGGGTCAGGAGCAGTCGTCATCGACTGGTCAACGCGCTTCGCAGGTCGGGTCATCCCGACAAGCGTCGCACGCTGCCGCGCAGGCGGCTACGGAGTTAGCCGCCTGCGCACCGCCAGCCCACCGAGCAGCGCCAGCACGCCCACAGCTGCTGCCGTGACGCCCAGGCCGGTCGCCGGCAGCCGACCGGTGGACGGACGCGCCGGAGCCGCAGGCCCCGTCACCGGCGTCGACGCTCCCGCCCGCGCGCTGAAGGTGTACGTGTAGACGCCACGCCCGAAGGTCGAGAGCACGACCTCGTTCGGCTTGCCCGGCACGTTGGCCAGGCTGGTGACCGGCACGTTCGGCAGGCCCTCGAGCGCCGCCCAGCGCTGACCGGAGGTGTTGTTCGAGAGGAACACCCCGACGTCGGTGCCCACGAGCAGCTGGCCGCGGTTGTACTCGACCCAGCGGGCAGGAACGTCGGGCAGGGAGCCGGAGATGTCGGTGAACGTCTCGCCGGCGTCGGTGCTCTTGAAGACGTGCCCCTCGCCCACGTTGGGGTTCTTGTCGTTGAACGACCCGACCGGCCACCACTGCCTGTTGGCGTAGCCGGAGAGGGTGACGTAGATCGTCCGCGGGTTCGTCGGATCGGCCTTGATCGAGGTGATGTACCGGTCCGGCAGACCCTCGGCGGCGGCGTGGTGCCACCCCGCCGAGCTCCCCTTCTCCGGCTCCTCCTCGCCGCCGACGTTGGTGGCCAGGCCGCTCTGGAAGATCTGCCCGTCGTCGCCGTTCTTGTTGACGATGTCGCAGAACTGGCAGTAGCCGACGTAGGCGTTGCCGTCGTAGAGCTCGACCGAGCTCATCTGCCGGGCCGGCTGGCCCTCCTCGTCGATGTTGAAGACCTCGACCCAGTCACCGGCCGGACCCGCGGTGCGCTGCACGACCTCAGGACCGGCCGTCATCAGGTGCTCGGGATCGGTCCGGTCCATGACGAACGGGTTGCCGAAGCTCGGCAGGCTGACCGGTGGCGCGATCGAGGTCCAGGTGCGCCCGCCGTCCTGGGTGACGCGCATGTCGGCCGTGGTGTGCTCGCTGTAGGCGATCTCGCTGTCGTCGGGGTCGACGGCGACGTAGAAGCCGTCCCCGCCGTACGCCATGATCTGCCGGCCGCCGGGCTCGATCTTGCCGGAGCCGTTGTCCTGCAGGCCGTACCAGACGGTGCCGTCCTTGGCCGGAGCCACGTGGTACGGCAGGAGCGTGTTGAAGCCGTTCTGCGATCCGCGGCCCCACTTCTCCTTCGACAGGGCCTCACCGGCAGCCGCGGTCTGGGTGTTGACGCCGCCGTCGTGCCCGACGACCAGCGTCACCCCGCCGTCGTCGCCGGGCACCCAGATCCCGCCCTGCTGGTCCGGGTGGGTCGTGGTCACGCCGGCCCGGGTCTGCGTGGTCGGGCAGACCGGCAGGCCGAGCGAGAGCGCGAGACACGCCTCGTCGGCGAAGTACGGCCCGATGACCTTGAAGGACGCGGGCTCGGCGGACTGGGTCAGACCGTCCTGCGGCGTGCCCGAGAGCCTCGACTCCCAGACCTCCTCGAGCCCGAAGACCAGACGGGTCGGCACGCCCGCCGCGGTCGCCGTCGTGGGGTCGGGCTTGATCCACATGTTGTACCAGGACTGGATTCCCGGGGCGTAGAGCGTCGCCTGGAAGGTCCCGATGAGCGCGGACTCGGTCAGCGGCGACTGCAGCTCGATCTCGTCGGCCATCCGCATCCAGGACAGGCCGAAGTCCGGCGAGACGAAGATGCCGTTGAGCGCGGTGTTGTTCGGCACCGCGCCGGTGAGCACGGTCGGGTCGAACGCCTCGACGGCGTTGAGGCCGCCGCTGAACAGCACGGCGTCCTGGACGATCGCGTAGAGGTAGCCGTGGTCCTGCTCGGGACCCCGCGCCGAGCCGAGCTCGGTGCGGCCCACGCGGCGCTGCGGCGCGAAGCCGGCCGCGACGCCGTCCTCGAGCGCGTAGATGTCGTCGAGGTAGGTGAACGAGCCGACCGCGCCGGTGTCGGAGCGGTAGAGGCCGTTCTGCGGCGACTGCGGTGTGTCCGTGCCGGGGTACGGCAGGGTGCCCGCGCGGTAGCCGACCACGGCCAGCACCGCTCCGCCCTCGACGTCGGTCGTGCCGCCCGGCTCCTGCACCTCGACGTCGGTGACCCAGTTGGCGTTCATGCAGATGTTGCCGTAGCCGGTGATCCCGGCGCAGTCGCCCGTCGGCAGGTTGACGTTGGCGTACGTGCGCCCGGCGTCGGCCGAGCGGAACAGCCCCTGGCTGGTCGCGGCGTAGACGACCTTCGGGTCGGTCGGGTCGACCTCGATGTCGAAGCCCATCAGCCCGTCCGGCACCCCGGCGGACTGCCGCCAGGTCCGGCCGCTGTCCGTCGAGTAGAACGCCCCGATGCCGGTGTAGACGTTGCCGCCCGCGGACGCCTCCCCGGAGACGACGAGCAGCGTGCCGTCGGCCGGGTTCCCGTCCGGGCTCCAGGTCACGGCGCCGACCGACTGGTAGGGCATCGACTCACCGACCGACCGCCAGCTCTCGCCGAGGTCCGTCGACAGCCACACCCCACCGGTCCCGGGTGCGGCGAACAGGCGCCTGTTCACGTCGTCGTAGGCGAAGGTGTCGACGCGGCCGGCGAGATCCGCCAGCCCGCTGCCGTTCGTCGAGGGGTACTCCTCCACGTCGCTGAGCAGCGGCGTCGTCCCGAGCGGGGTGAACGTCCCCTGTGCTCCCGGGACGGTCGGGGCCGCGGCCGTGGCGGCCTGCTTGCCCGCGAGCGCGGCCCGCACCGCCCCCGCCGGCGTGTGACCCAGCGGCCCGGCGGAGATGACGTTGCGCTCGGCCTGCATGGCCGCCAGCTCGTGGAACGGCTCCGGCTCGCGGATCGGGGAGCAGACGCCACCCGCACCGGCGGACTCGTCGTCCAGCGAGCGCAGCAGGTCCCGGAACGCCGGGTCCGCAGCCTTGCGCTCCTGGGCCCGCTCGCCGACCGTCTTGCCGCTCGCGGCCATGCCCGGCGGGCAGACCAGCGGCTGGGCGGCGCCGGCGGCAGTCGCCGAGGTGGGGCTCAGCCCGACCAGGGGCACGACGGCAAGGGCTCCGACAGCCATCAGGGCGACGGCGCGACGGGGGGTGCGGCTCATGAGGGGGACTCCTTCAGCGGGTCCCGGGAGCCTACGGCGCGGCCGCGCACCGCGGGGGCCAGGAGCGCCGGGTCAGGAGAGCGTGCCCCGCACCAGCTCCACCAGCTCGGCGCGCTCCGCCGCCGACAGCGAGTCGTACGCCGCTGCCGCTGCGGTGCTGGTCAGCTCCTCCGCGGCGAGCCACCGCTCGCGGTAGGGCGCCGGGTCCGGGTAGGGCTCCGGCCACTCGAAGAAGCGCGCGTTCTGCTCGCCGTACGCCCCGGCCATGATCGCCTCGAGCGGTCCCAGGCCCATCGCCGCGACCGCCGCGGCGTGCACGGACCCGCGGTGCTCGCGCAGCACGTTGAGCAGCAGCCCGACCCGGCCGGCGGCGTCCTCGGGCCGCGGCAGCGCCCGCCAGGCGGCGAACAGCGGCGCCCCGAGAACCGAGGCACCGTCCACCACCTTCGCGAGCAGCTCCGCGAGCCGCTCCAGCCCGGGCCGATCGCCGTACGACGCGCGGAAGACGTCGCTGCAGCGCGCGGAGTAGAACAGCGCCGCGTCCCTCGGGTCGACGCCGTTGCGG
>SCTD01000266.1 GCA_004299215.1 Frankiales bacterium
CCGCGGCGAGACCGTCGAGGACGTCCTCGAGGCGGCCGGTCTCGAGGTGGGTGAGCGCGACGTGCTCGTGCCCGCCGCCGGCACCGTCGTGGAGGACGGCGACAGGGTGGCGCTGCGCCGCGCCCGGCAGATCACGCTGGTTGTCGACGGCGTCGAGAAGACGGTCTGGGTGACCGCGGCGTCGGTCGACGAGGCGCTGGAGCAGATCGGCCTGCGCGACGGTGTCGTCGCGATGGCGGCGTCCCGCTCGCGCGTGATCCCGCTCGACGGCTTCCGCCTGCAGGTGAGCACCCCCAAGCCGATCACGATCGTGGCCGACGGCCGGACCCGCAGGGTGACGACCGCCGCGCCCACCGTGCGCGACGCGCTCATCGAGGCCGGCATCAGGCTCGACGGCGACGACCGCATCTCCGCGACCCGGCAGACGCCGGTCACCAAGGGCATGACCATCACGGTCACCCGCATCTCGACCAAGCGGTTCACCGCGACCGTCGTGGTGCCCTTCGCGACGGAGAAGCGCCCGGACGCCTCGCTCTACAAGGGTGAGACCACGACGCTGCGCGCCGGTGTCACGGGCAGCGCCCGCGAGACGGTCGAGACCGTGCACGCGAACGGCGCGCTCGAGAAGCGCACCGTGCTCTCCCGGACCGTCCTGAAGGCCCCGGTCGCCCGGATCCTCGCGGTCGGCACCAAGGCCCGTCCTGTCCAGCAGAGCGCGCGCCAGGGGACCAGCGACGTCGACAGCCTGAACTGGCCGGCGCTGGCCCGCTGCGAGTCGGGCGGGAACCCCCGCGCGGTGAGCTCGACCGGCCGGTACCGCGGGCTCTACCAGTTCTCCATGGCCACGTGGCAGAGCGTCGGCGGCCAGGGCGACCCGATCGACAACTCGGCCGGCGAGCAGACCTACCGGGCCAAGGTGCTCTACAAGCGCTCCGGTGCCGGGCAGTGGCCGCACTGCGGGAAGTACCTGTTCACGTAGACATGCAGGCATGAGCCTCCTGTCCGCCGCCGACGTCCGTGCCCTGGCGACCCGGCTCGACCTGCGCCCGACCAAGACGCTCGGGCAGAACTTCGTCATCGACCCCAACACCGTGCGGCGACTCGTGCGCACCGCCGGCGTCGGGGTCGACGACGTCGTGGTCGAGGTCGGCCCCGGGCTGGGCTCGCTGACGCTCGGGCTGCTCGAGGTGGCCACCCGGGTGGTCGCCGTGGAGATCGACCCCGTGCTGGCCGCCGAGCTGCCCACCACCGTCGCCGACCGGCTCCCCGACCGCGCGGACCGGCTCGAGGTCGTCCTGCAGGACGCCCTCACGCTCGAGTCCGTGCCCGGCCCGCCGCCGACCGCCTTCGTGGCCAACCTGCCCTACAACGTGGCGGTCCCGGTGCTGCTGCGCCTGCTGGAGCACCTGCCCTCGCTGCGCACCGGCCTGGTGATGGTGCAGGCCGAGGTCGCCGACCGGCTCGTCGCGCCCCCGGGCAGCCGGACGTACGGCATCCCGTCGGTCAAGGCCGCCTGGTACGCCGAGGTGCGCCGCGCCGGGTCGATCGGCCGCACCGTCTTCTGGCCCGCGCCGCACGTCGACAGCGGGCTGGTCGCCTTCACCCGGCGCGAGCCTCCGCCGGGCGACCGGGCAGCGACCTTCGCCGTGGTCGACGCCGCCTTCGCGCAGCGCCGCAAGACCCTGCGCGCCGCGCTCGCCGGGTGGGCGGGCTCGGCCTCCGCGGCCGAGCAGCGGCTGCGCGCGGCGGGCATCGACCCGGGTGCGCGCGGGGAGGTCCTGGGTGTCGACGACTTCGCCCGGCTGGCGAGCAGTCGCCCCCCGCACGGCTCGCCTGACCCCGTAGCCTGAGCGCTTCCCCGCGAGTCCTGGAGCCCGTCCTGCCTTCCCGCCGTACGCACAGCAGCGTCACGGTGCGCGCTCCCGCCAAGGTCAACCTGCACCTGTCGGTCGGCCAGCGGCGCCCGGACGGCTTCCACGACCTCACCACCGTCTTCCACGCCATCGGGCTGTACGACGACGTCGTCCTGACGCGCGCCGACGCCTCGACGGTCTCGGTCGAGGGGGACCAGGCGGGGCTGGTCCCGACCGACGGCAGCAACCTCGCCCTGCGGGCCGTCCACCTGATGGCGCAGCACACCGGCAACGACCCTGCGGTCGCGGTGCACATCCGCAAGGGCATCCCGGTCGCCGGCGGCTGCGCGGGCGGATCCGCCGACGCGGCAGCCGCTCTCGTGGGCTGCGACGCGCTCTGGGGCACCGGCCTCGGCAAGGACGAGCTGGCCGGGCTCGGCGCGCAGCTCGGGAGCGACGTGCCGTTCGGGCTGCACGGCGGCACCGCCCTGGGCACGGGTCGGGGTGAGCAGCTCACGCCGGTGCTCGGCCAGGGCAGCTACTCGTGGGTGCTCGCGCTCAGCGACGGCGGGCTCTCGACGCCTGATGTCTACGCCCAGCTCGACCGGCAGCGCGAGAGCGGTCCGGTCGGCGTCGTGAGCAGCCCGGCGGGCGTCCTGTCCGCGCTGCGCCAGGGCGACGCGGTGGCTCTCGGTCGCGCCCTCGGGAACGACCTGCAGCCGGCGGCGATCGCGCTGAAGCCACCGCTGCGCCTGCTGCTGGAGGCGGCGCGTGACCTGGGTGCGCTCGGCGCCGTCGTGTCCGGCAGCGGCCCGACGGTCGCGCTGCTCACCCGTGACGAGGACCACGGGATCGCACTGGCCTCCGCGCTGTCCGGCCAGGGCGTCTGCTCCGGGGTGCGCGTCGCGTCCGGACCGGCTGCCGGCGCGCGCGTGGTCGAGGCGCACTGATGGCCGTCAACCTCGTCAACCTCGAGAACGTCACCGTCGCCCACGGCGCCCGCCTGCTGATGGACGCCGTCTCGCTCGGCGTCTCCGAGGGTGACCGCATCGGCGTCGTCGGCCGCAACGGCGGCGGCAAGACCACCCTGCTGAAGACGCTCGTCAAGGCCGAGGAGCCGCACTCCGGCCGGGTCACCCACACCAGCGGCCTGCGCGTCGGCGTCCTCACCCAGGACGTCCGCGTCGACGTGAGACTGACCGCGCACCAGGCGACCCTGGGCGAGGCGGCGGAGCACACCTGGGCCGGTGACGCGCGCATCCGCGAGGTGCTCGACGGCCTCGGGCTGCACGGCATCGGGCTCGACAGCGTCATCGGGACCATGTCCGGCGGCGAGCGCCGGCGGGTCGCGCTGGCCGCGCTGCTGGTGCAGGAGTGGGACCTGCTGGTCCTCGACGAGCCGACCAACCACCTCGACGTCGAGGGCGTGGCCTGGCTGGCTGCCCACCTCAAGCAGCGGTCGCCGGCGCAGGCCCACCTCGTCGTCACCCACGACCGCTGGTTCCTCGACGAGGTGAACACCCTGACGTGGGAGGTGCACGACGGCGTCGTGGACTCCTACGACGGGGGCTACTCGGCGTACGTCCTCGCGCGCGCCGAGCGCGACCGCATGGCGTCCACGGCCGAGCAGAAGCGGCTGCAGCTGGTGAAGAAGGAGCTGGCCTGGCTGCGCCGCGGCCCGCCCGCGCGCACCAGCAAGCCGCAGTTCCGGATCGACGCGGCCAACGCCCTCATCGCCGACGAGCCGCCGGCCCGCGACGACATCGCGCTGCAGCGCTTCTCGGCCGCGCGGCTCGGCAAGACGGTCTACGAGCTGCACGGCGTCTCGCTCGCCTTCGGCAAGAAGGTGCTGCTCGAGAACGTCGACTGGAACCTCGGCCCCGGCGACCGCATCGGCCTGGTGGGTGTGAACGGCGCCGGCAAGTCGACGGTGCTGCGCCTGCTCGTCGGGCAGCAGGCACCCGACAGCGGACGGGTCGTCGTCGGCCAGACCGTGAAGGTCGCCTACCTCTCGCAGGAGGTCGCCGAGCTCGACCCGTCGCTCCGCGTGCTCGAGGCGGTCGAGCAGGTGGCCAAGGTGGTCGACCTCGGCGGCGGCAAGACCATCGGCGCCTCGACGCTCGCGGACCGCTTCGGCTTCACCGGGAACGCTCAGTGGACCCGCGTCGGCGACCTGTCCGGCGGCGAGCGCCGCCGGCTGCAGATCCTGCGGCTGCTGATGGGCGAGCCCAACGTCATCCTGCTCGACGAGCCGACCAATGACCTCGACATCGACACGCTGACCGCGCTCGAGGACCTGCTCGACGGCTGGCCCGGCACGCTGGTGGTGGTCAGCCACGACCGCTACTTCCTCGAGCGGGTCACCACGGTGACGGCGTCGCTGATGGGCGACGGCAGCATCGCGGCGCTGCCCGGCGGCGTGGAGGAGTACCTCGCCAAGCGCGTCAAGGCGGCTCCGGCGACAGCGCCGAGGTCCAAGGGCGGCGGCGACTCCCGGGCTGCGCGCAAGGAGCTCGCGAAGGTCGAGCGCGAGATCGCCCGGCTGGACAAGCGGGCCGTGGAGCTGCAGGCGCAGATGGCCCAGCAGGCGACGGACTTCGTGGCCGTGGCGACGCTCGACGAGGAGCTGCGCTCGGTGCACGCCACCAAGGACGAGCTCGAGCACACCTGGCTCGAGCTCTCCGAGGCCCTCGACGACTGACCCCGACATTCCGCGACGATCTTCGTCCTCTTGTGGGTCCCGCACGCTCGGCGGACCACAACAAGACGAAGATCGTCGGGCTGGGGGGGGGTTACTGGGCGGGGGTGGTGCGCTGGGAGCTCAGCACCGGTGAGGTCTCCAGGCCGGACAGGCCGTTCCAGGCGAGGTTGACCAGGTGCGCGGCCACCTCGTCGCGGCCGGGGGAGCGGTTGTCGAGCCACCACTGGCCGACCAGCGCGACCTGCCCGACCAGCGCCTGCGAGTAGAGCGCGGCGAGGGTCGTCTGGAAGCCGCGGGCGAGGAACTCCGCGGCCAGGATGTGCTCCACCTGGGTCGCGATGTCGCTGATGATCGTGGCGAAGCCGCCGCTGTCGGCGAGCGGTGCCGGTGACTCCCGGACCAGGATGCGGAAGCCGTCGGACTGGTCCTCGACGTAGGTGAGCAGCGCGAGCGTGGCCTGCTCGAGCAGCCGGCGCGGGGTGTCGGCGGTGAGGGCCGCGGTGAAGCTCGTGAGGAGCCGCTGCACCTCGCGGTCGACGACGACGGCGTAGAGCCCCTCCTTGCCGCCGAAGTGCTCGTAGACGACGGGTTTCGAGACACCGGCGCGCGCGGCGACCTCCTCGACGCTGGTGCCGTCGTAGCCGCGCTCCGCGAACAGCGTGCGACCGACGTCGAGCAACTGCTCCCGTCGCTGCGTGCCGGTCATCCGCACGCGGCGGACCGCGTCGGGGGAGGTCATCCGTGCAGTGTGTCGCGTCCGGACGGTTCTCAGGCGGCGCGCCGCGCGTCGAGGCGCTCCGGCTTGGGCCAGCGCACGTCGTACGCCCATCCCAGCTTCTCGAAGCCGCGGATGAGCTCGGCGCTGGTGTCGAACTGCCAGCGGTCGACGCCGTGGCGGGCGGCGGTCGGGTCGGCGTGGTGCAGGTTGTGCCAGGACTCGCCCATCGAGATGAAGGCGAGCGGCCAGACGTTGCGCGACTCGTCGCGGGTCAGGAACGGCTTGCTGCCGAAGGCGTGGCAGATCGAGTTGATCGACCAGGTGACGTGGTGCAGCACGGCGACGCGCACGAGGCTGGCCCAGAAGAACGCGGTCGCCGCGCCGTACCAGAAGCCGTCGCCCACGGCGGCCGCCCAGGCGCCGCCGAGCAGCGCGGGCAGCGCGAGGCTGATGAGCACCCACACGGGGAAGAGCCGGTTGACCCGGTGCACCGCCCTGTCGGCGAGCAGGTCCGGGGCGAAGCGCTTCTGGTCGGTCTGCTCGACGTCGAAGAGCCACCCCACGTGGGCGTGCCACAGGCCCTTGCACAGCGCCCAGAAGCTCGTGCCGTACCGCCACGGGCTGTGCGGGTCGCCCTCGCGGTCGGAGTACGCGTGGTGCCGCCGGTGGTCGGCCACCCAGCGGGTGACCGGCCCCTCGATGGCCATGGACCCGGCGATCGCGAGGGCGATGCGCAGCGGCGTGCCGGTCTTGAAGGACCCGTGGGTGAAGTAGCGGTGGAAGCCGACGGTGATGCCGTGGCCGGTGACGGCGTAGAAGACCGTGCTCAGCACGACGTCGCGCCACGACAGGCCGTTGCCCCACAGCACGAAGCCGCTGGCGACGACCGCGAGCAGGGGTACGGCGATGAAGGCCGTGAGCGCGACCTGCTCGAGACGCGCCCAGAGCCGGGTGCGCGGGATGTCCTGGAGGGGGCGCGCCTCGTCGGCGACGTAGTCGATGGTCGTGACGGGGGCGTCGAGCGAGGTGGTCATCCGGGTCCTTCACGTGCTGGGTCAGGGCTACGCAACCGTAACCTACGGATGCGTAACCCGGTAGGGGGCAGTCGGCGCCCCACGCGAAGCGCGGGTCGAGCAGGAGCCGTCCGGTGGCAGGGCATCATGGGCGAGCTGGCGCAGCGCAGCGGATGATCATTCCCGGGTCGTCTAATGGCCGGACAAAGTACTTTGAATACTTGAATGGGGGTTCGATTCCCTCCCCGGGAGCGCAGTCGGACGACAGCGGAGCGTGAGGGAGGCGAGTCGCTAGACTCGGCCCGCCGGGTTCTCCGGCGCCGATCCCCGTCCCGCGAGGAGCCTTCGTGACCGACGCGCGCCTCGCCGCGGTCGTGGTCCTGGCAGCCGGCGAGGGCACGCGCATGCGCAGCACGCTCACGCCGAAGGTGCTGCACCCGCTCTGCGGCCGCACGATGCTCGAACACGTCGTCACGACCGCCCGAGCGCTGCAGCCCGAGCACCTGGTCGTGGTGGTGGGGCACTCCCGCGAGCAGGTGACGGCGCACCTGGCCGAGGTCGACCCCGCGGCCCAGGCCGTCGTGCAGGAGCAGCAGAACGGCACCGGGCACGCCGTCCGGGTCGCCCTCGAGGCGCTGCCCGAGCTCGACGGCATCGTCGTCGTCGTGCCCGGCGACGCCCCGTTGCTGACGGTCGAGACGCTCGAGGCGCTCGTGGCCGAGCACGCCGTCTCGCACGCCGCGACGACCCTGCTGACCGCGGTGCTCGACGACCCGACCGGCTACGGCCGGGTGGTGCGCAGCGGCGGCTCGGTGATGGGCGTCGTGGAGCACAAGGACGCCGACCTCCCCACCCGGGAGATCCGCGAGGTCGCCACCAGCGTCTACGCCTTCGACGCGGCCGCCCTGCAGAGCGCGCTGTCCAAGCTCACGACCGACAACGCCCAGGGCGAGGAGTACCTCACCGACGTCGTCGGGCTGCACCACGGCGCGGGCCTGCCCGTCGCCGCGCACGTGACGCCCGACGCAGGCCAGACGATGGGCGTCAACGACCGGGTGCAGCTGTCCGAGGCCCGCCGCCTGCTGCGCGACCGGCTCGTCGCCGCGCACCAGCGGGCCGGCGTCACCGTCGTCGACCCGCTCACCACCTGGGTCGACGTCGACGTGCAGCTCGCGCCTGATGTGACCGTTCACCCCGGCACGCAGCTGCACGGCCGTACGACCGTCGCGTCCGGCGCGGTGATCGGTCCCGACACGACGCTCACCGACACCGAGGTCGGCGAGGGCGCGCAGGTCGTCCGGGCGCACTGCGACGGGGCGGTCATCGGACCGGACGCCGCCGTCGGCCCGTACACCTACCTCCGCCCCGGCACCCGGCTCGGCCGGGGTGCCAAGGCGGGCGGCTTCGTCGAGATCAAGGCGAGCGACCTCGGCGACGGCAGCAAGGTGCCGCACCTGTCCTACGTCGGCGACGCGACGATCGGCGAGCGCAGCAACATCGGCGCGGGCAACATCACCGGCAACTACGACGGGCAGGCCAAGCACCGGACGGTGATCGGCGACGACGTGCGGACCGGCAGCGACACCGTGCTGGTCGCCCCCGTCACGATCGGCGACGGCGCCTACACCGCAGCGGGCTCGGTCATCACCGAGGACGTCCCGGCCGGCGCGCTCGGCGTCGGACGGGCCAGGCAGCGCAACATCGAGGGCTGGGTCGCGCGCAGGCGCGGCCGTGCAGCAGCCGACGGCGACCAGGGGAAGCAGCAGCCATGAACGGCATCACGATCTCCAGCAGCAAGAGCCTGATGCTCTTCTCCGGGCGGGCCTTCCCGGAGCTCGCCGAGGAGGTCGGCCAGGAGCTGGGCGTGGCGCCCGTGCCCACCAGCGCCTACGAGTTCGCCAACGGCGAGATCTTCGTGCGCTTCCAGGAGTCGGTGCGCGGGTCGGACGCGTTCGTCGTCCAGAGCGTCACGACCCCGGTCAACACCTGGATCATGGAGACGCTGCTCATGGTCGACGCGCTCAAGCGCGCCTCGGCCAAGCGCATCACCGTCGTGCTGCCCTTCTACCCCTACGCCCGGCAGGACAAGAAGCACCGCGGTCGAGAGCCGATCAGCGCCCGGCTCATCGCCGACATGTTCAAGACCGCCGGTGCCGACCGGCTCATGACGGTCGACCTGCACACCGCGCAGATCCAGGGGTTCTTCGACGGGCCGGTCGACCACCTGTTCGCGCTGCCGCTGCTCGCCGACCACGTCGAGGCGCAGTGGGGCGACCGCGAGCTCGTGGTCGTGTCGCCGGACGCCGGCCGGGTCCGGGTCGCCGAGCGCTGGACCGACCGGCTCGGCTGCGGCCTCGCGATCATCCACAAGCGCCGCGACCCGAACGTCCCGAACGAGGTGAAGGTCGGCGAGGTCGTGGGTGAGGTCCGCGGCAAGACCTGCATCCTGGTGGACGACATGATCGACACCGGCGGCACCATCACGAAGGCCGCCGAGCTGCTCTTCGACAACGGTGCCACCGACGTCGTCGTCACCGCGACGCACGGCGTGCTGTCCGGCCCGGCGATGGACCGCCTGAAGAACAGCCGGGTCAGCGAGGTCGTCGTGACGAACACCCTGCCGATCGCCGAGGACCAGCGCTTCGACGGGCTGAAGGTGCTGTCGATCGCCCCGCTGATCGCGCGGGCCATCCGCGAGGTGTTCGAGGACGGGTCGGTGACCAGCCTGTTCGACGGCGCGGCCTGAGGCGGGCGCCCGCGATCATGGGCGCCCGCGCGTTCCAACCCGTCGTGGACCTCTCGTCCCGCGCCGTGACCGGCGCGGCGGCGCTGCTGCGCTGGGACTACCCGCAGCGCGGCCGGTGCCGCCGGACGAGCTCATCGGCAGTGCTACCTGCTCGGCCGGCCGGTGCCCGCTGACGAGCTGGGGCGGGCGCTGGGGGCGGCGCCGGGCTGAGGGGCCGCTAGACTCGTCCACTGCGCACTCGCGCCCCCACGCCTGCAAG
>SCTD01000267.1 GCA_004299215.1 Frankiales bacterium
ACGAGGCGGACGCCAGGACCGCGGGCGAGGAGGCGGCGGCCTACCGCACCGGGTGCGCCTGCGTCTTCGCCCTCGTGGTGGAGGCCGAGGCGCGCGAGCTCGCCGAGCTGCCCGCGCTGCCCGTCGTACGCGGCGTCGAGCTCGCCCCGCGCGGTGCCGAGCTGTCCGCGCTCGACGTCCGCCCGCTCGAGCCGAGCGAGCAGGGGGTCGTCGGTCCGCCCAGCACCCGCGCCCCGAGCGACGGCTCGTGAGGGTCGAGGTCCGGCTGGCCGGTCCGAGCGACCTGGCGGCGCTGCTCGCTTTGAGGCACGACGTGTTCGTCCTCGGCCAGGACGTCCCCGAGGAGCTGGAGCGCGACGAGCTGGACGCAGCCGCCGACCACGCCGTGGCGCTGCTGGACGGCACGGTCGTGGGCACGGGCCGGTTGGTCGACGGCCGGATCGACGACGACAGCCGGTTCGTCCCGGGCAGCGAGGGGACGGTCGGCACGATCGGCCGGATGGCCGTCGCCGACGCCGCCCGCGGCACCGGGATCGGCCGGGCGGTGCTGGACCTGCTCGTGGCGCGGGCCGTCGAGCGCGGCCTGCCGGCGGTCGAGCTGCACGCGCAGCTGCACGCGCGCGGGTTCTACGAGCGGGCCGGCTTCCTGCCGTTCGGCGAGATCTACCTCGAGGCAGGGATCGAGCACCTCGGGATGCGGCGGGCGCTCACGGGCTGACCAGCCCCGTCTCGTACGCCACGACGACCGCCTGCACCCTGTCCCGGACCCCGAGCTTGGCCAGCACGCTCGCGACGTGCGTCTTCACGGTGCCGGACGAGACGACCAGCTCGCCGGCGACCTCCGCGTTGGACAGCCCCCGGGCCACCAGCACGAGCACCTCCCGCTCCCGAGCCGTCAGCGACGCGAGCCGGCGGTCGGCGCCGATCACCGGACGAGCGCTGCGGAAGTGCGCGAGCACCGCCGCCGTGACCGAGCGGTCCAGGTGGCCCTCGCCCGCGGCCACCGCGCGCACCGCCTCCAGCAGGTCCTCGGGGCGGGTGTCCTTGAGCAGGAACCCGCACGCTCCCGCGCGGAGCGCCTCGAAGACGACCTCGTCCTCGCCGAACGTCGTCAGGACGAGGACCGAGGTCGACGGTGCTCGCGCCGTCACCTGGCGGGTCGCCTCGAGCCCGTCGAGCCGCGGCATCCGCACGTCCATGAGCACGACGTCGGGGCGCAGCCGCTCGACCAGCTCGACGGCCTCGACGCCGTCGCAGGCCTCGCCCACGACGTCCAGCTCGGGGTCGGTGCGCAGCATGGTGACGAACCCGGCCCGGACCAGCGCCTGGTCCTCCGCGACGACGACGCGGACGGTCACGACGCCGGCACCGGCAGCTCGGCGTGCACGGCCCACAGGCCGTCCTCGGGTCCGCACATGACCGACCCGCCGTGCAGGGCGACCCGCTCGGACATGCCGAGCAGGCCCCGGCCGCCGGGCCGCTGCTCCGGCAGCTGCACCGGGAGCGGGCTCGTGACGTCGAGCCGCAGCACCCCGCCGTCGGCACGGACCCGCACCGTCGTCGGGACCGGTCCCGCGTGCTTGAGCACGTTGGTCAGCGCCTCCTGCACGATCCGGTACACCGTCAGTCCCAGGGTGGGCGCCACCGGGGAGCCGGACAGCTCCAGCTCCACCGGGAGCCCGACGGCACGCACCCGCTCCACGAGGGCGGGCAGGTCCGACAGCTGCGGCTGCGGGGCGAGCTCGTCGTCGGCGGCTCCGTCGCGCAGCACGCCGAGCATCGTGCGCAGGTCGGCCAGCGCCAGCCGGCCCGTGCCCTCGACCGACGCGAGCACGTCCGTCGTCTCCGGCGCCGTCGCGCCCAGGCGCAGCCGCTCGGCACCGGCCTGCACCACCATCAGCGACACGGCATGCGCGACCACGTCGTGCAGCTCGCGGGCGATCCGGTCGCGCTCACGGACGCGCGCCTCGCGCAGGTCCTGCTCGCGCCGGCGCTGCAGGTCCGCGGCCCGCGTCGCCGACTCGGCCGCCGCCAGGGTCTGCCGGCGGACCAGCCGGCCGGCGAGCCAGGGCGCGCCCCAGACCAGCTGCGGCAGGAAGTCCCCGGCGTCGCCGTCGGGTGTGAGGTAGTGCGCCGCCATCACCAGCACCAGCGACGCCGCGCCGGCGCGGACCGCCGCCCGGCCCGTGGTGTGCGCCGCCGCGCTGTAGATCGCGAGCAGCAGGGCGAGGAAGACCAGCTGCGGCGGGAACTCGCCCGCGGTGTGCGCGCCGAGGTAGAGGTTGAGCAGGCACACCGCCAGCAGGACGGGCTCGGCGTGCCGGCGCCGCCAGGCCAGGCTGAGCAGGAGCGGCACCGCCAGCAGCCGAGCGACGAGCGGGTCGGCCGTCGTCCCGGCGTGGATGTCGGCGATCGAGGCCGCCGTCACGGCCAGCGCCAGCAGCAGGTCGCCGGGCGTCGTCCGCAGCCGCGCTGCGGTCGCGCGCAGCCGGTCGGGCAGGTCCACGGGGCGACGGTAGACCTGCGTGCCGCCCAGCGCGTCGGTCTTCCGGC
>SCTD01000268.1 GCA_004299215.1 Frankiales bacterium
TCGTCGGACGAGGTGGCGGCACTCTGCCAGATTCGTCCGGGTTTGTCGCCCGCGCCCCAGGGCGATTCTCATGATCACCGGGGACACGCCCGGCATGTCCCCGGTGATCATGAGAAACGCCCTGGGGCGCGGGCGACAAACCCGGACGAATCTGGCAGAGTGCCGCCACCTCGTCCGACGACCAAGGAGAACCCCTTGCGCAAGGTCCTGCTCATCCTCGCGATCAGCGCTGGCTTCACCGGTGCCCTGGCGGCGCCCGCCGCGGCCGGCCCCGTCCCGACGACCGCCTGCGAGCTGCAGGACTTCCTCGGCGTCGAGAACGTCAAGGAGTGCGAGGACCCGGTCTCCTGATCGCACGACGACGGCCCCCGCTCCAGCACGAGCGGGGGCCGTCGTCATGCGCGCACCTAGGCCGGGGGCTCCGCGGCGCCGGTGGGGATGCCGGTGGGGTCGGCCGGCATGGCCGGCCGGCCGCTCTCGTCGAGCGGTCCGGGGATCCCCCGGAACCGGTAGACCATCACCTCGCGGCCCGCCTGCAGCAGCCAGGCCTGGCCGGTCTCGGTGCTGTCGAAGGCCTGCAGCACCGCCTCCCCGGCCGTCTCGACCGGGATGATCGGCACGCCGCTGTCCTGCAGCACCGCCTTGATGTCGGTGATGATCTTGGTCTCGGCGAAGCCGGGGCAGAAGGCGTTCACGGTGATCCGGTCGGGGGCGAGCGCCGGGCCGAGTGCCCGGACCAGCCCCACGACCGCGTGCTTGTTCGCGCCGTAGACCGGGTCGAACGGCGTGCCCGTCAGTCCCGCCATCGACGCGGTGGCGACGATCGACCCGCCGCCCCGCCGGCGCAGCGCGGGGATCGCCGCGTGCGCGCCGTAGACGACGCCGTCGAGGTTGATGCCCATCGCCCGGCGGTAGCGAGCCAGGTCGAAGTCGTCGCCGATGCCGCAGCCGGTCGAGATGCCGGCGTTGAGGAACACCAGGTCCAGCCCGCCGTGCACCTCCTCCGCGGCCTTCGTCGTCGCGACGACCTGGTCGTAGTCGGACACGTCGCAGTGCAGGTAGGTCGCGCCGAGCTCGTCGGCGACCGCCTGCCCGTCCGCGTCGTTGACGTCGCAGAGCACGACGGCGTCACCGCGCCGGACGAGCTGGCGCGCCACCTCCTTGCCGAAACCGCTTGCGCCGCCGGTGATGAGGGCGACCTTCGAGGACCCGCTCACGACGCGCGGTCGATGGCCAGCTTCGCGATGCGCTCGCGGTGCTGCGCCGCGTCGCCGTACGCGCCCTGGAGCCGCTTGCACCGCTTGAAGTAGAAGTGCGTGTCGTGCTCCCAGGTGTAGCCGATGCCGCCGTGGAACTGGATCATCGCGGCCGTCGCGGCGTCGGCCGCGTCGGCCGCCTTCGCCTTGGCGATGGAGGCGGCCAGCGCGCGGTCCGGCGCGTCGACGTCGGCGGCGTAGGCGGCGTACGTCGCGGCGTGCTCGGCGAAGGTGATCGCGATGTGCAGGTCGGCCAGCTCGTGCTTGATGGCCTGGAACGACCCGACCGGCTTGCCGAACTGCACACGCGTCTTGTCGTACTCGACCGTGTCGGTGAGCGCCTTGCGGGCGATGCCGACCAGGTCGTTCGCGACCAGCACGGCGGCGGCGTCGAGCAGCTGCTGCAGCACGTCGGGCGAGGAGCCGTCGAGCTTCTCGCCGGGCGCGCCGTCGAGGGTGACGGTGTCGAGCCGGGTGGTCCGGTCGCGCGACTCGTGGGACGTGATCGTCACGCCGGCGCCACGCGGGTCGACCAGGTAGAGGCCGTCCTGCGCGGCGACGACCAGCAGGTCGGCGGCGGAGGCGTACTCGACCAGGTCGAGCCGACCGGACAGTGACCCGCCCGAGGCGGTCGCGGGGGCGTTGGCCGGGTCGGGGGAGGAGCCCTGCGTCAGCAGCGCGACGGCGCCCTTGGTCTCGCCGGCGGCGATGCCGGGGAGCCGCTCGGACTGCTGCTCCTTGGAGCCGGCGAGGCGGATCGCCTCGCTGGCCAGGACCGTCCCGAGCCACGGGCCGGGCACGGTGCCGGCGCCGAACTCGCGGGCCAGCACGGAGGCGTCGAGCAGGCCGAGGCCGATGCCGTCGTTCTCCTCGGGCACGAGCACTGCCAGCCAGCCCTGCTCGCCCAGCGCGGACCACAGGGAGGCGGGGATGCCCTCGCTGTCGGGGTTCTCGTAGAGCTCGCGGACCTGCGCGGGGCCGAACCTGTCGCGGAGGTAGGAGCGGACGGCGGACTGGAGCGCCCGCTGCTCGTCGGTGAGCTGGAACTGCATCTCGGTCTCCTCGTGCTAGCGGGGGAGGCCGAGCACGCGCTCGGCGACGACGGTGCGCTGGACCTGCTGGGACCCGCCCCAGATGGTGCAGCTGCGGGACCACATGGCCATGGTGGCGAGCTCCCCGACCCGCGTCCGGGGCTGTCGGTCGAGGAGCTCGCCACCATGG
>SCTD01000269.1 GCA_004299215.1 Frankiales bacterium
CCGGTGGCGCGGCGCACCGGGCACAGGACCGGTCCGGTGTCGGCCCGCGCGACCGGGGTCGCGGCGGCCAGGGCGAGCAGCAGCAGCGAGACGCGCTGGCGCACGACCGCGTCGTCGGCCACCTAGCTCGCGAGCGGGAGGCCGTCGGAGTCCGGCACCTTGCGCAGCGCGATGAGGACCAGGTCGACGATCGCCCAGACCCCGCAGCCGCCGAGGGTGACGAGCTTGAGGATCCCCAGGCCGGTGTAGCCGAGGTAGAAGCGGTCGACGCCCAGGCCGCCGAGCAGCACCGACAGGATCAGCGCGACGGTCCAGCTCTTGGTCGAGAACAGCCCCGGCAGCTGGCCGGCCGGGAACCAGTTCCCGCCGTCGACGCGGATGGGGGTGTCGGACTTCACGGACCCCGCGGTCACCATGTTGCGCAGGTCGAGCGGGGTCAACGGACCGGACTCGTTGCCCATGACCATCACGTAGAAGCGGTCGGACATGCCGGGGGGCGGGCCGTAGCCGGGTGACGTCATGCCGCGGAACCTAGCGCGGCCGGGCCCCCCACCTGCCCCACAACCGCGACGATCTTCGCCTTGTCGTGGCGCTCCAGGCGGGGGAGGACCACAACAGGACGAAGATCGTCGCGGGGGCTCGCCGCGACCTACTTCTGCAGGCCCTTCATGATCTCCCTCATCAGGTCGGCGGTGGCGGACGGCGTCTTTCCGACCTTCACGCCGGCCGCCTCGAGGGCGTCCTGCTTGGCCTGCGCCGTACCGGAGGAGCCGGACACGATGGCGCCGGCGTGGCCCATGGTCTTGCCCTCGGGCGCGGTGAAGCCGGCGACGTAGCCCACGACCGGCTTGGTCACGTTGGCCTTGATGTAGTCGGCCGCGCGCTCCTCGGCGTCGCCGCCGATCTCGCCGATCATCACGATGGCGTCGGTCTCCGGGTCGGCCTCGAAGGCCTCCAGGCAGTCGATGTGCGTCGTGCCGATGACCGGGTCGCCGCCGATGCCGACGGCGGTCGAGAAGCCGAACTCACGGAGCTCGTACATCATCTGGTAGGTCAGCGTGCCGGACTTCGAGACCAGCCCGATGCGGCCGGCGTTCGGCGCGATCGTCGCCGGGATGATGCCGGCGTTGGACTTGCCGGGGCTGATGAGTCCCGGGCAGTTGGGGCCGACGATGCGGGTGCTCTTGCCCTTGCTGTAGGCCCAGAACCAGGCGCTGTCGTGCACCGGGATGCCCTCGGTGATGACGACGGCCAGCGGGATCTCGGCGTCGATCGCCTCGACGACCGCGCTCTTGGCGAAGGCCGGCGGGACGAAGATGACGCTGACGTCGGCGCCGGTCTCCTTCATGGCCTCGGCGACACCGCCGAACACCGGTACGGAGGTCCCGTCGACGTCCACGGACGTGCCGGCCTTCTTCGGGTTGACGCCACCCACGACCTGCGTGCCGGACGCGAGCATCCGCCGGGTGTGCTTCATGCCCTCGGAGCCGGTCATGCCCTGGACGATGACCTTGCTGTCTGCAGTGAGGAAGATCGCCATGACTAGGCCCCCTTGTTCGCGAGCTCGGCGGCCTTGTCGGCAGCTCCGTCCATGGTGTCGACGACGGTGACCAGCGGGTGCTTGGCCTCCTCGAGGATGCGGTGCCCCTCCTCGACGTTGTTGCCGTCGAGCCGGACCACCAGCGGCTTGGTCTCCTTGTCGCCGAGCATCTCGAGCGCCTGCACGATGCCGTTCGCCACGGCGTCGCAGGAGGTGATCCCGCCGAAGACGTTGACGAAGACGGAGCGGACGTCCGGGTCGCTCAGGATGATCTCGAGGCCGTCGGCCATGACCTGCGCCGAGGCGCCGCCGCCGATGTCGAGGAAGTTCGCGGGCTTGACGCCGCCGTGGTTCTCACCGGCGTACGCCACGACGTCGAGGGTCGACATGACCAGGCCCGCGCCGTTGCCGATGATGCCGACCTGCCCGTCGAGCTTGACGTAGTTCAGGCCCTTCTTCTTCGCGCGCCCTTCCAGGTCGTCGTCGGCGACGACGTCGGCGTAGGCGGTGAAGACGTCCTCGTGGCGGAACTCCGCGTTGCCGTCGAGCGTGACCTTGCCGTCGAGGGCGACGATGCGACCGTCGGGCGTGCGGCACAGCGGGTTGATCTCGACGAGGGTGGCCTCCTCCTCGACGAAGACCTTCCACATGCTGACCAGGATCCTGGTGACCTCGTCGATGACGTCGGCCGGGATCTTCCCGGCCTCGGCGATCTCGCGGGCCTTCTTCTCGTCGACGCCCTCCACCGGGTCGACGGCGACCCGGGCCAGGGCCTCGGGGCGCTCCACCGCGAGCTGCTCGATCTCCATGCCGCCCTCGGCGCTGCACATCGCGAGGTAGGCGCGGTTGGCGCGGTCGAGCAGGAACGAGACGTAGTACTCGGTCTCGATGTCGCTCGCCTCGGTGACCAGGACCTTGTGGACGATGTGGCCCTTGATGTCGAGGCCGAGGATCCCCCTGGCCTTCTCGACCGCCTCGTCGGGCGTCGCCGCCAGCTTGACGCCGCCGGCCTTGCCGCGGCCGCCGGTCTTGACCTGCGCCTTGACGACGACCGGCTTGCCGATGCGCTCGGCGACGGCGCGGGCGGCCTCGGCCGTGTCCACCGTCTCGCCGGGCAGTACGGGCACGCCGTGCTTGGCGAAGAGCTCCTTCGCCTGGTACTCCATGAGGTCCACGGGGGGTCCTGTTCTCGATCGGGGATCGCGCGATCTGTCGATCGAGGGTAGCCAGCGCCGTTTCCCTGCCGGAAACCGCCCCGACGCGGGCCGGACACCGCACACTGCAGCGTGATCCGTCGCACAGCGCTCCTCGCCGTCTCCTCCGCCCTCGTGCTGACCGCCCTCACGCCGGTCGCCGCCGACGAGGTGGACCCGCGGTCCGGGACCCAGTCGTTCGTCACGACCGACGCGCTGGTCGAGGTCGTCGACGGGCCCGCGGACGACGACGCGACGACGATCGACACCCGCCTCTACGTCCCCTCCGGCGCCACAGCCGCGACCCCGCAGCCGGCGATCCTCATCACGCACG
The DNA here is from genome assembly GCA_004299215.1 of Frankiales bacterium. Lineage (GTDB taxonomy): Bacteria > Actinomycetota > Actinomycetes > Mycobacteriales > SCTD01 > SCTD01. Next base: position 3,068 of record SCTD01000269.1, read on the forward strand.
GCTTCGGCCTCACCAAGCTCGCGACGGAGGTGGTCGCCCACGCGACCTTCCTCGCCCGGCACGGCTACGTCGTCCTGACCTACACCGCGCAGGGGTTCGGCGCCTCGTCCGGCTGCGTCGCGCTGCAGAGCCGGACCTACGACGTGAAGAACGCCCAGCAGCTGATCACCCAGCTGCTGGACCCCCGGCCCGACGTGCGGCACGACGAGAACGGGTCCGTGGTCGGGATGGTCGGCGGGTCGTACGGCGGCGGCATCCAGCTCAACCTGGCCGAGAACGACCCCCGCATCCATGCGATCTCGCCCGGTCGGACCTGGAACGCCTTGCAGTACAGCCTGAACCCGAACAACCGCGTCGTACCCGGCGACCCGACCGGCTTCTCGCACACGCTCAACGACCAGGGCGTCTTCAAGCAGGAGTGGACGTCGCTCTTCTTCGCCTCCGGCAACGGCAACCCGGTCGGCGGGACCCCGCCCGGCCTGCCGCCGGAGCCGGCCGGCAGCTGCGTGCAGGACAAGCTGGCCAGCGGCGAGCCGACCGAGGTCGCCGGCGTCCCGTGCCTGGGTTTCCACACCGAGGTCTGCCGGACCTTCGCCACCGTGTCGGCGACCGGGGACGCGACCGCCGAGGACCGCGCGCTGCTGGCCGACTCCTCGGGTGCGACGCAGATCGAGCGGCTGCGCGTCCCGACCCTGATCGTGCAGGGACAGGCGGACACCCTCTTCAACCTCAACGACGCCGTCAGCACCTACACCGCCCTGCGGCGGAACCGCGTGCCGGTCACGATGATCTGGAACTCCGGCGGGCACGGCGGCTACGACTCGCTGCCCGGCGAGTGCGACGTCTACGGCCGCGGCACCGGCGGCGAGGACTTCCGCGGACTGGACGACTGCTACCTCTCGCTGCGCACGCTGGCCTTCCTCGACGAGGCGCTGCGCGGGATCGACGACCCGTCGCCCGGGTTCACGTGGTTCGAGGACTGGACGGAGTACGCCGGGTCCGGCGCGAACGACGAGCAGTACGGGCAGGCGCCGGCGTTCCCGGCGATGCCCGACGTCGTCTTCACACCGACGGGGACCGACCAACTGGCACGCGCCGGCGAGGTCGTGGCCTCCGAGGGCTCCGCGTCCTTCGTCAACCCGCCGGGAGGACTGCCGCCGGCCTACTCCGAGACCTCGAACTTCAGCGGTCCCGCCTCCAGCCCGCGGACCGACCTGCCGCCGGCGGAGCAACCCGGGCAGTCGGTCTCGTTCACGTCCACGCCGTTCCCGGACGGTCTCGTCAGCGTGGGCGTGCCCCGGGCCGAGCTGCTCGTCACGCACACCGGGCCGGGTGACCTCGTGTTCTTCGGCAAGGTCTACGACGTCTCCCCGGACGGCTCGGCCGAGCTCGTCCACCGGCTCGTCGCGCCGGTGCGCGTGCCCGCCGCCGAGGTCGGCGTGACGCGCTTCAACCTGCTCGGCTTCGCCCACCGCTTCGAGCCGGGCCACGCCGTCCGGCTCACCCTCGCGGCCACGGACGCGACGTCCTACAACCGCAAGCTGCCGGACGTCATCACCGTCGACACCGGCGGCGGGACCTTCCGGCTGCCGGGCGTGCTGCCGCGCGTCGTCCCGCCGGTCGTGCGCCCGCCTGTGCCGACCGGCCCCGCGGGCGGTGACCGGCTGCTGCCGGCGACCGGCGGGTCCGGCTTGCTCGCCCTGGCGGCGGTGCTGGTCCTCGGGGTCGGGCTCGCCGCGCGACGGCGGCGTACGGCCCTCGTCTAGCGATCAGGCGGCGGTCGGCGCCCCGACGTTGTCGCGCACCCAGGTGACGATCGACTCGGTCGTCGTGCCGGGGGTGAACACCATCGCGACGCCCATCTCGCGCAGCAGCGGGATGTCGTCCTCGGGGATGATCCCGCCGCCGAAGACGACGACGTCGGACGCATCGCGGTCCTTCAGCAGGTCCATGACCCGCTGGAAGAGCGTGAGGTGCGCGCCGGACAGGACCGACAGGCCGACGCAGTCGGCGTCCTCCTGCACGACCGTCTCGACGATCTGCTCCGGCGTCTGGTGCAGGCCGGTGTAGATGACCTCCATGCCGGCGTCGCGCAGGGCGCGGGCGACCACCTTGGCACCGCGGTCGTGCCCGTCGAGGCCGGGCTTGGCGACGACGACGCGGATGCGGCCGGGAGCGGCCATCGGTGCCTCCCTGAAGGAGCGATGCGGACGATGGGAGAGTACGCGGCCGTGGAGACCCCCTCGGACTGGCGTGCGGACCTGCTGGCGGGCGCGACGCCGGTCGAGGTCCCGCTGCTCGCCCGGAACCCCGCCGCCTGGCCGGGGTACGAGCCGCGCGCAGCGGTCTCGGTGTGGCGGCTCCCCCGCGGCCCGGTCGCCGCGGTCTGGGACTTCCGCGTCCAGGGCGGGAGCTTCGGCGAGGACGACGCGACGGCGCTGGCCGCCGCCGCTGCGCTCGCCGTCGAGGAGCGGCGCCCGCTGCTGACCGTGGTGCGCTCGGGTGGCACGCGGCTGCAGGAGGGGATGGCCGCGCTCGTCGGCATCCCCCGCGCCCGGATCGCGCTGCGCGCGCTCGCCGACGCGGGCCTGCCGCACCTGTCGGTCGCCGACGCCCCGACGACCGGTGGAGTGTGGATCAGCGTGGTGTCGGCCGCGGACCTGCGGGTGGCGGTGGCGGGCGCGACCGTGGGCTTCGCCGGGCCGCGGGTCGTCGAGGCCTTCACGGGCGAGCTGCCGGCCAAGGGCTCGCACACGGCCGAGTCGGCGTACGCCGCCGGGCTGGTCGACGCCGTCCTGCCGGGGTCGGAGGTCCCCGGGTGGCTGGACCGCGCCCTGGCCACCCTCCGACCCCCGAGCGTCCTGCTCAGCCCCGCGGCGGGGCGCTCCCCTCAGCAGGACGCAACGGGGGGGTGGGAGCAGGTGCTGCGCTCGCGGGCGCGGACCCGGTCAGGGGCGGACCTGCTGGCCGAGCTCGTGACCGGCGCGGTGCCGCTGCGGGCGCCCGGAGGCGACGAGACCGTGGCCGCGGCCGTCGGGCGGCTGGGCGGTCTGCCGGTCGTCGGCGTGGCCGTGGCCGCCGTGCTCGGGGGCCGACCCACGCCGGACGGCTACCGGCTGGCCACGCGGGCCTTCCGGCTGGCGGCGCGCTGGGGGCTGCCGGTGCTGTCGCTGGTGGACACACCCGGCGCCGCCCCCGGCACCGTCGCGGAGGAGGGCGGCATCGCCCCCGCCATGGGCGAGGCGCTGGACGCCCTGCTCGACTGCCCCACCCCGACGCTCGCCCTCGTGCACGGCGAGGGCGGGTCCGGCGGGGCGCTGGCCGTCGCGGCTGCCGACCGGGTGCTGGTGACCGACGAGGCGTACTTCGCCGCGATCGGCCCGGAGGGTGCCCAGGCCGCGCTCCGCCGGCCGAAGGAGGAGTGCGCGAACCGGATGCGCATCACGCCGGCCGACCTGCTCGCCATGGGCGTCGCCGACGCGCTCGTCGACCCGGCCGACGCCGCCGCCCACCTGGTCGAGCTGTCCGCTCTGCCGGGTCCGGAGCGGCTTGCCCGCCGTCGCGAGCGCTGGGGGTCACCGGTCCCGCGCGGACTGTGACGTCTTTGTCATGTGACTTCGGTCTCTACAAGGGCAGGGCAGAGCTACGGTCGCGCCCAGTGCAGTGACGGCAGACCCTGACCCAGGCCGTGGAGGCAGACGTGCACGACCCCCGACCCGCCCTCCGGCGAGCGAGCCGCACCACGCGGCGCGGCGTGCGGACGCTGTGCTCCCCGGCCGGTCTGCGCGGCGCCGGCACCGAGATCGCCTGGGTCGCCGCCCACGGCGTGCTCTACCCGCTCGGCGTGCTCGCGGACAAGCGGCGGCCGGTGCACCGGGAGTCGGCGGAGCGCTTCACGCTCGCCGACCTGTCGCCCGTGCAGCGCGGACTGCTGCTGGGGGACGTCGTCGCGGCCGGCACGCCGATCCTGCTGGTGCACGGGCTGGTCGACAACCGCTCGGTCTTCACGCTGCTCCGCCGCACGCTGCTGCGCCGCGGCTTCGGCCGGGTGATCTCGGTGAACTACAGCCCGTTCACGCAGGACGTGCGGACGGCGGCCGCCCGGCTCGCCCGCCTCGTCGAGCAGACCTGCGAGGAGACGGGGTACGAGAAGGTCCACGTCGTCGGCCACTCCCTCGGCGGTGTCGTCGCGCGGTACTACGTGCAGCGCATGGGCGGTGACGCACGGGTCCACACCCTGGTGACCCTCGGCAGCCCGCATTCCGGGACCGTCGCGGCGCACCTGCTGCCGTCCCGGCTGGTCCGCCAGCTGCGACCGGACTCCGAGCTGATGCGGGAGCTGGCGGCACCGGCCCCGGACTGCGGCACCCGGTTCGTGGCGTTCTGGAGCGACCTCGACCAGCTGATCGTCCCGAAGCGCTCGGCGCGCATCGACCACCCCGACCTGACCGTCCGCAACATCCTGCTGCGCGGGGTGGGCCACATGTCGCTGCCGATCGACGGCCGGGTCGTCCACGAGATCGCGCGCACGATGGCCCACCTCGGCGAGGACGGGAGCACCGTGACGGCCGGTGTGACCAACATCACGTCTGCGGCGGCACACGTCGAGAACCTGCCGCCGGCGCCTCGCGCTGCCAACGAGGATCGGACGACCACAGCCTGAGCGGGCTGTCCGAGACGCGTGGTTCGTCGCCGTTCGGGGCACAACAGGGATTTGCCCAGCAGGGCGCCGGACGGATAACGTCGCGGTAACGACCCGCCCTCTGCACGTATCACCTGGGGCGGGTCAGGCTCGGAGCGGATCCTGGAAGGGGTCCTCGTTCCGACTGTCCTGACCCCGACGACGGAGCCGACGACGTGCCCCCCCAGCAGCAGTCGCGTGCGCGCCACGCCGCCCCACGGAACGTGTCCCGGCCGCGCGCTGCCCTGCTGCCGGGCGTCCTGCTGGCCGCCGCCGGCATCGCCTTCGGCGGGCTTGCCGTCCTCCCGGCGTCCGCTGCCGACGTGGCCCCCCGCGTGACCGCGGCCTCGGCCCTGCAGCCCGTGGCGCTCCCCGCCCCCGAGCAGGTCAACGTCACGCTGAGCAGCGCCCTCGAGCAGGGCCTGAAGGTCGCCAACTCCGCCACGCCCACCCCCTCCCCGCTGGAGAAGGCGTCCCGCGACCGGGACGAGGACGCCGACGGCGTGACCGGGGCCGAGTTCGTCCGGCCGGGGATCGGCCGGCTCACCTCGTCGTACGGCCGTCGCTGGGGCCGCCTGCACGCCGGCATCGACCTGGCCTCCGGCATCGGCTCGCCGATCCGCGCGGTCACCGACGGCACCGTCCTGTCGGCCGGCTGGGAGGGCGGCTACGGCCGCTGCGTCCGGCTGCTCCACTCCGACGGCACCATCACCGTCTACGGCCACATGTCGGCCATCACGGTCAACCGCGGCGAGCGCGTCGTCGCCGGCGAGCGCATCGGCCGCGAGGGCAACACCGGTCAGTCCACCGGCCCGCACCTGCACTTCGAGGTCCGGATCAACGGCACGCCGGTCAACCCGGTGACCTGGCTGCGCAAGCGCGGCGTCGCCCTGTAGGGACGGCGCTGCCCCGCGCTGTCACCGGGCCTGGGCCGCCGCCCGTACCGCCTGCGCGGTGGCCTCGTCGGCGGGGAAGAACGACTCGATCGAGAGCTCGGCCAGCGTCACGTCGGCAGCCGTGCCGAACCTCGCCATGGTCGTGAAGAACGACAGCAGGCCGTACGGCGAGCGCAGCCGCACCGGGAGCACCACCCCGACCGGCTCGGTCACGGGCCGCTCGGTCACGACGCCGGGGTAGCCGGCCAGCTCGTCGTGCAGCGCGAGCAGGTCCGGGTCCCCGAGTGCGGCAGCCTCCCGTCGCAGGTTCGTGAGGACGTGCGCGCTGTACTCCTCGAGGTTCACGATCAGAGGCGCGCCGCCCTCGGCGTGCAGGCTGACCCGGAGCACGTTGACCGGCGGCTCCAGCAGGTGCTCGGCGACACCGGCGAGCAGCAGCCCGACGCCGCCGTTGGCCCGCACGAGGTTCCAGTGCCGGTCGACGACCAGCGCCGGGAACGGCTCCGCGTGCGCGAGCACCAGGTCGATCGCCTCACGCACGCTGGCCATCTCCGGGGCGTCGAGGTCGGTGTGGCCGTAGACCGGCGCGTAGCCCGCCGCGACCAGCAGCTCGTTGCGAGCGCGCAGCGGCACGTCGAGGTGCTCCGCGACGTGCAGGACGAACTGCCGGCTGGGCTTGGCGCGACCGGTCTCCACGCAGGACAGGTGCCGGGTGCTGACCTCCGCCTCGTTGGCGAGATCGAGCTGGCTGAGCCGACGGTGCTGCCGCCAGCCGCGCAGCAGCTCCCCGACGCGGGTGGGCGGGGCTGCGGTCGTCGTCATGGCGCGGACGCTAGCCAGCGGAGGTCGCCGCGACCATGACCCGGGAGGTCATGGACGGGCTGCGCCGGTGCCGCCACGGTCGTACGCACCGACGACTCCTGGAGGAGACATGACCAGCACGCTCGCCCCCGACGCCACCGCCCGCCGGCGCACCCTGCTGCGCGCCGACGCTGCGCTCTGCGCGGCGCTCGGGCTCCCCGCCGCGATCGCGCCGGCGGCCGTCGCCGACCTGCTCGGGACCGGCGCCTCGACGACCCTGCTCCGGGTCGTGGGTGTCGCGCTGGTGCTCTACGCGGTGGACCTCGCCGTCGTCAGCCGGCTCGCCGACCGCTGGCAGCGGCCGGTCGTGCTGGTGGCGGGCGTCGGCAGCCTGGCCTGGACGGCCGGCACCGTGGCGCTGGTCGTGGCCGGGGCGTTCTCGACGACCGGAGCCGTGCTGGCTCTGGTGGCCGGCGTGCTCACCGCCGAGCTCGGTGTCCTGCAGCTGCGATCAGCTAGCCGCTGAGCGTCGCCCGGACGGCCTCGAGGGCGCTGAAGCGCGGTGCCCAGCCGAGCTCCTTCTTGGCCTTGGTCGTGTCCATCACCGCCGGGTGGCTGAACGCCTCGACCCACTCGGCCTGCTGCGGCAGGAAGGGCAGCCTCGCCAGCGTCCGGGCCGGCGCGTGGGCGACGCCCGCCGGCAGGGAGAGGGGTACGAAACCCAGCTCCCGGGCCACCTCGACCGCCGTCACGACGTCGTCCGCGGCGATGTTGTAGGCCCCGGGCGGGCCCGCGGCGACCACGCACTGCAGGAGCGCCGAGCCCACGTCGTCCTCGTGGATGAGCTGCAGCGGCACGGCCGGCACCACGGCCGGGATCGGCACCGGGAGCCTGCGGAGCGGGAGCCTGCGGCCGAGTGGCGCCAGCGGGCCGGGCAGGAGCTGCTTGCCGCCGATCGTGTGCGGGCCGAGCACCACGGGCGGGCGCAGCAGGTAGAGGTCGAGCTCGGGGTGCGCGGCAGCCTCCTGCTGCAGCAGGACCTCGAGCTCGGCCTTCTCCTGCGCGTAGAAGAGCCGGTCGGCCGGACGCACCGGCCAGGACTCCTTCATCCCGACCGGGTTGTCGTCGTGGAAGCCGTAGGCAGCGACCGAGCTCGCGTAGACGAAGCGCTGCACGCCGGCGGCGGCAGCCGCCCGGAAGGCGTTGAGCGTCCCGTCGACGTTGATCGCCCGGGTGACCTCGCGGCCGCCGCCGACGATGAGGAAGGCCAGGTGCACCACGACGTCGGCGCCGGAGAAGGCCTCCTTCAGCGCGCCCTCGTCGCGGACGTCGCCGCGGCGGTAGGCCATCTTCGACCAGCCGTGCTGGGCCGGGTCGAACGCGCGGCGGGCGATGCCGACGACGGAGCCGATCCGGTCATCGGACTGCAGCAGGGGCATCAGGCCGAAGCCGAAGGTCCCGGTGGGGCCGGTGACGGCCACTGTCAGGGGTGCGGTCATGCGGATCTCCCTACCCGCCTAGAGCTTCTCCAAGGGCGCGTACCTCAGCAGCAGCCACTTCGAGCCGGTGCCGCCGCCGAAGTCCACCTCGGCCTGCGTGGAGTCGCCGGCGCCGCGGGTGGCCGTGACGGTACCGAGGCCGAACGCGTCGTGGGTGACCCGGTCGCCGGGCTCGAGGTTCGGGATCGGCCGGAGCCCCGGACCGGCGGCACGGCCGCGGGCGGTGCCGACGAGCCGGTCGGCGGTGCGCGTGAGGGCGGGCGGCGGGGCGGCCAGGCTGGACTCGCCGCGCTTCCAGTCGACGAGCTCGTCGGGGATCTCGTCGAGGAAGCGCGAGGGCGGGTTGTAGGAGGTCTGCCCCCAGGCGCTGCGCACGTGCGAGCGCGACAGGTAGAGCCGCTCCCGCGCCCGGGTGATCCCGACGTACGCCAGCCGGCGCTCCTCCTGCAGCTCTCGCTCGTCGCCGAGCGTGCGCAGGTGCGGGAAGACGCCGTCCTCGAGCCCGGTGAGGAAGACGACGGGGTACTCGAGGCCCTTCGCGGCGTGCAGCGTCATCAGCGTGACCACGCCGTCGGACTCGCCGTCAGGATCGGGGATCTGGTCGGCGTCGGCGACCAGGGAGACCTGCTCCATGAACTCGGCGACACCGCCGTCGGGCACCCGCTCGCTGAACTCGCGGGCCACGCCGACCAGCTCGGACAGGTTCTCGACCCGGCTCTCGTCCTGCGGGTCGACGCTCTGCGCGAGCTCGGCGACGTAGCCGGTGCGGTCGAGCACCGCCTCCAGCACCTCGGCCGGCGGCATGTTGCCCTCGACGAGAGCGCGCAGCTCGTCCATCAGGTCGGCGAACTCGCGCACGGCGTTGGCGCTGCGGGTCGCCATGCCGGGCACCTCGTCGCACCGGCGCAGCGCCTCGGCGAACGGCACGCGCTCGCGGGAGGCGAACGCCTCCAGGCACGCCTCCGCCCGGTCGCCGATGCCGCGGCGCGGGGTGTTGAGGATCCGGCGCAGGCTGACCGTGTCGGCCGGGTTGGCCAGGACGCGGAGGTACGCGAGGGCGTCCCGGACCTCCTTGCGCTCGTAGAAGCGGACGCCGCCGACCACCTTGTAGGGCAGGCCGACCCGGATGAACACCTCCTCGAAGACGCGGGACTGCGCGTTGGTCCGGTAGAAGACCGCCACCTGGAAGGCCTTCACGCCGTGCTCGTCGTGCAGCCGGTCGACCTCGCTCGCGACGAAGGCCGCCTCGTCGTGCTCGTTGTCCGCGACGTAGCCGACGATCGGGTCGCCGGCCCCGGCGTCGGTCCACAGCCGCTTGGGCTTGCGGCTCGGGTTCTTGGCGATGACCGCGTTGGCGGCGGACAGGATCGTCTGAGTGGAGCGGTAGTTCTGCTCCAGCAGCACGACCTTGGCGTCGGGGTAGTCGTTCTCGAAGTCCTCGATGTTGCGGATGTCCGCGCCGCGGAAGGCGTAGATCGACTGGTCGGCGTCGCCGACGACGCACAGCTCGGCCGGCGGGACGGCCCCCGGCGCGGTCACCCGCTGCCCGCGGCCACCCGCGGCCCCGACCAGCTCGCGCACCAGGACGTACTGCGCGTGGTTGGTGTCCTGGTACTCGTCGACGAGCACGTGGCGGAAGCGCCGGCGGTAGTGCTCGGCGACGTCGGGGAAGGCCTGGAAGAGGTCGACCGTCGTCATGATCAGGTCGTCGAAGTCGAGCGCGTTGGCCTCGCGCAGCCGCCGCTGGTAGGTCGCGTAGACCTCCGCGATCGTCCGGTCCGACTCCGTCTCGGCCTTGGCGGCGGCCTCCTCGTGGTCGACCAGCTCGTTCTTGAGGTCGCTGATCCGGTTGCTCAGCTGGCGTGGCGGGAAGCGCTTGCTGTCGAGGTCGAGGTCGCGGCAGACCAGCGTCATGAGCCGCTGGGCGTCAGCCGCGTCGTAGATGGAGAAGGTGCTGGTGAAGCCGAGCTTCTTGGCCTCGGCGCGCAGGATCCGGACGCAGGCGGAGTGGAAGGTGAGCACCCACATGGCGCGGGCGCGCGCGCCGACCGCAGCGGCCACCCGCTCGCGCATCTCGCCGGCGGCCTTGTTGGTGAAGGTGATCGCGAGGACCTCGCCCGGCTGCACGCCACGCACGGCGAGCAGGTAGGCGATCCGGGTCGTCAGCGCCTTGGTCTTGCCCGAGCCCGCGCCGGCGACGATCAGCAACGGGCTGCCCTCGTGCACGACAGCCGCGCGCTGCTGCGGGTTGAGCCCCTCGAGCAGCCGCTCGCCGCCCGCCGGTGACGGCGCCCGGACCAGCGCGCCGTCGTCGGCGAACAGCGCGTCGTCCGGG
>SCTD01000270.1 GCA_004299215.1 Frankiales bacterium
GCAGGGGTCAGCCGGCGCGCTGCTCGGCGAGCACCCGGGGGAGCACCTCGAGGAAGCGCTCGACGTCCTGCTCGGTCGTGTCGCGGTGCAGCGAGACCCGCACGTGGGCGCTGGTGAGCAGCCCCATCGCCTCCAGCACGTGGCTGGGCTCCAGCACCGACGACGCGCAGCTCGAGCCGCTGCTCACGGCGAAGCCCTCGCGGTCCAGCGCGCGCTGCAGCACCTCCCCGTCGGCGTACGGGAAGGACAGCGCCAGCAGGTGCGGCAGCCGGTTCACCGGGTCGCCCACGACGGACACGTCCGGCAGCTCGGCGATCCGCGACCGCATCCGCTCGACCAGGGCCCGCAGCCGGGCGTCCTCGGCCGCGGCCTCGGCGGCCGCGGCCTGCAGCCCGACCGCCGCGGCGAGCACCAGGGGGAGCGATGCCCCCGGCTCCCGGTCCCCGCCGGGAAGGGGCGAGGCGAACCGCACCCCGGTCCGGACGACCAGCACGCCCACGCCGGGCGGGCCGCCCCACTTGTGTGCGCTGGCCACGAGGGCCGACCAGCCCGCCGGCACCGGCAGCCGCGCGACGCTCTGGCACGCGTCGACCAGCAGCGGCACGCCCGCCGCCTGGCAGGACGCCGCGACCGGGCCCACGGGCTGCACCGTCCCCACCTCGTGCGAGGCGCTGATCAGGCAGGCGAGCGCGGACTCCTCCCGGAGCGCGTCCGCGAAGGCCGCTGCCTCCACGCGACCGAGGCGGTCGACGGGGACGGCGGTCGTCGGCGCCGCACCGATGCCGGCCAGCACCGCGGAGTGCTCGATCGCCGAGCGCACCACGTGCGCCCCGGTGCGGCCGCGGAGCAGGCCGCGCACCCCCAGCTGGGCGGCGTACGTCCCGGAGGGCGTGAGCAGCAGCTCGTCCGGCCGGGCCCCGAGCCCGTGCGCCAGGGCCTCGCGGGCGCCGTCGAGGAGCCGGCGGGCGCGGCGGCCGGCGGCGTACAGCCTGGTGGGGTCGGCCCAGCCGTCGTCCAGAGCGGCGAGCAGCGCCTCGCGGGCGGCGGGGTGCAGGGGCGGCCCCGACGCGGCGTCGAGGAAGCCGGACATGCGCGCAAGGTAGTGCTCCGGCGAGGCGCGACGCCCCCGGCAGGAGCGCGCGGGGCTGCTGGGATACGCTCGCCGACGCTGCTCGAGGGCCCTCGTCCGAGGGTCCCCCGGGCGTTCCATGTCCGCTTGTCAGGAAGGCCGAAGAGGTTGATCCCGACCCCCTCCCCGGCGCGTCGCGCCCGGTGGCGCCGGGCTGCCCGCAGCGCCGCCGTGCTGCTGCCGGTGAGCGTGCTGGCCGCCGGCTGCGACGTGCGTGACGCGTACGAGACGGCCTTCTCCATCGGCTTCCCGAAGCCCGCCACCGAGCAGGCCGAGAGCATCTACGAGCTGTGGCTCGGCTCCGTCGCCGCCTCGGTCGTGGTCGGCGTGTTCGTCTGGTTCCTGATGGGCTGGGCGGGCTTCCGCTACCGCAAGAAGAGTGACCTG
>SCTD01000271.1 GCA_004299215.1 Frankiales bacterium
TGCAGCGACAGCAGCTGGCCGCCCACGGCCGAGGTCCGGCTGACGACGCCGAACTCCAGCCCCTCGCGCGCGATCGTCGCCTCGACCTCGACGCAGCGGCGGAGCAGCACCTCGGCCGCCTCCGGCTCCTGCTGGGCGAGGATCACGGTCGCGCCGGGGTGGATGATCCCGGCCTTCTCCGTCGCGATCTCGGCGAGCGTGGTGCCCAGCAGCGGCACGTGGTCGAGCCCGACCGGCAGCACCACCGCGGTGGCCGCCTCGACCACGTTGGTCGCGTCCCAAGCTCCGCCGAGGCCGACCTCGAGCACGGCGACGTCGACCGGCGCGTCGGCGAAGGCCGCGAAGGCCATGCCGGTCAGCACCTCGAAGAAGGTCATCCGGTCCGGCATCCGCGAGTCGACGACCTCGACGTAGGGCGCCAGCTCGTCCCACACCTCGGCGAACCGCTCCTCGGTCAGCGGCTGGCCGTCGATCGTGATGCGCTCGGTGATCGAGTCGAGGTGCGGGCTGGTGTAGCGACCGGGGCGCAGCCCGAAGCCCTGGAGCAGCGCGTCGATCATCCGGGCGGTGCTGCTCTTGCCGTTGGTGCCGGTCAGGTGGATCGACGGGTAGGCCTTCTGCGGCGAGCCGAGCAGGTCCATCAGCAGCCGGATCCGCTCGAGGTCCGGGACCATCCGGTCCTCGGCCGGGTAGCGGGTCGCCAGCTCGGCGAGCACGCGCTGGATGCTCACGACCACACCGCTTCCGCTCGCTCCGCAGCCGCCGGGCACACCCGCTCCTGCGTCGCGGGGCACCCGCCGACGGCTCCGCTCACTTGGGCTGCTTCGGCGGCGGGTCGCCCAGCTCGATGCGTGTGACCTCGAAGCCGGCGTCGCCGTCCTCGGTGGTGAGCGACTCGATCAGGCAGGAGTTGCGCAGGTCGGTCTCGACCTGCGCGAGCACGGCCAGCTCCTCGGCCGAGCCGGTGGCGTGCAGCGCCAGCACCGGCGTCTTCATCGACACCTTGGCCCGGCTCTTCTCACCGCGCACCCGCTCGAGCACCACGGCTGCGAGGTCGAGGGGGTCGAGGCCGTCAGGAGCCGCCCCGGCAGCCGCGCGCACCTCGGCGGCGTCGGGCCAGGGCTGCGCGTGCACCGAGCCCTCCTTCCACCACGACCACACCTCCTCGGTCACGAAGGGCAGGAACGGCGCGAACAGCCGCAGCAGCGTGTCGAGCGCCAGGCGCAGCGCCCGGTTCGCGGAGGCTGCGGCCGCGGCGTCCTCGCCGTACGCCCGGCCCTTCACCAGCTCGATGTAGTCGTCGCAGAACGACCAGAAGAACGACTCGGTCCGCTCCAGCGCGCGGGTGTAGTCGTAGCCGTCGAAGGCCGTCGTGGCCTCCTCGACCACGGCGGCGAGCCGGGCGAGCAGCGCCCGGTCGACCGGCTCGGTCACCGGACCCGCCGCAGCCTCGGGGAAGCCGAGCGCGAACTTGCTGGCGTTGAGCAGCTTCACGGCCAGCCGGCGGCCGACCTTCATCTGCCCCTCGTCGAAGGCGGTGTCGGTGCCGAGCCGGCCGTTGGCGGCCCAGTAGCGGACGGCGTCGCTGCCGTGCGCCTCGAGCAGGTCGGTGGGCACCAGCGCGTTGCCGGTCGACTTGCCCATCTTCTTGCGGTCCGGGTCGAGGATCCAGCCGCTCAGCGCGGCGTCGGTCCACGGCAGCGACCCGTGCTCGTGGTGGGCGCGGACCACGCTCGAGAACAGCCAGGTGCGGATGATGTCGTGGCCCTGCAGCCGCAGGTCGTACGGGAAGACGCGTCCGAACAGGTCGGGGT
>SCTD01000272.1 GCA_004299215.1 Frankiales bacterium
CCGCTGTTCTTCACCTCGTTCATGCTGGCCGACTTCCTCACCGACGGCGGCACCGCGAGCGCCGATCGGGTGGTGCTGTCGTCCGCGTCGAGCAAGACGGCGTACGGCACCGCGTTCCTGCTGCAGCAGTCCGGCGTGCGCACCGTCGGGCTGACCTCGGCGGGCAACGTCGCGTTCACGCGGTCGCTCGGCTGCTACGACGCCGTCGTGCCGTACGACGAGGTCGCCGGGCTCGAGCGGGTCCCGACGGCGTACGTCGACTGCGCGGGGAGCACGCCGCTCCGGCAGGCGCTGCACGACCGGCTCGGCGCCTCCCTGCTGGCGGACGTCGTGGTCGGCGTGACGCACCAGGACAGCTCGCCGGCCGGGACGCTGTCGGGCGCGCGGCCGTCGGTGTTCTTCGCGCCGGACCGGATGCGTCAGCGCACCCAGGACTGGGGACGCGAGGGCCTCGACGCACGGTTCGCCGAGGCCTGGTCGGCGTTCGTCCCGGCGGTCGAGTCGTGGGTCGACGTCGTGGTGGGCAGCGGTCCGGAGGCGCTGCGCGAGGTCTGGCTCGAGGTGCTCGCCGGACGCAGCGACCCGCGCGCCGGGCACGTCCTGCAGCTGTCGGGGCGCACCTAGTCTCGGCAGGTGACCCGCCGCCGACACCACCAGCTGCGGGAGCTGCTGGAACGGCCCGACCTGCGGCAGCTGCTGTGGGTGCGGCTGGCCGGTCAGCTCGGCGACGGGCTCTTCCAGACCGCGCTGATCCTGGTCGTCTTCTTCGACCCCAACGACGCCACGTCCGCGGCCCAGGCGGCGACGGCCTTCGCGGTGCTGCTGCTGCCGTTCAGCCTCGTCGGTCCGTTCGCAGGCGTCTTCCTCGACCGGTGGAGCCGGCAGCGGGTGCTGCGTGACGCCAACCTCGCGCGCGCGGCGCTCGTGGCGGTGACCGGGGGCCTGCTGGCCGTGCTCGGCGACGACGCCCTGGTCGTGCAGGGTCTGGCGCTGGTCATCATCTCCACCAACCGCTTCGTGCTCTCCGCGCTGTCGGCCGCCCTCCCGCACGTCGTGCAGGAGCGGCAGCTGGTCACGGCCAACGCGCTCACCACCACCCTCGGCGGCGGGGCGTTCACGCTGGGCGCGGTGATCGCGACCGCGCTCCGTCCGCTGGTCGGCGCCGGTCCCGAGGGCGGCGGTCGTACGTCCCTGGTCGCGGCGCTCGCCTACTGCGCGGCCGCGGTGCTCGCCACGCGCATCGCCCGCCGGCTGCTCGGCCCCGACCACCCCCCGACGACGAGGCTGCAGGAGGCGCTGGCCCACGTCGCCCGCGGTGTCGCGCAGGGGGCTCGGCACGTGCGCGAGCGCGGCCCGGCGGCGCGCGCTCTCGCGGCCATCAGCGCGCACCGGTTCTTCTACGGCCTGACGACCGTCGCGACGCTGCTGCTCTACACGCCTGAGGGATTCCTCGGTGCGCAGTTCTCCGGCGACAGCGGCTTCGGCGGGCTGATCGCCGTGGGCGGGCTCGCGGTGCTGGGCGGGCTGACGGCGGCGCTGGTGACGCCCGTCGTCACGCGGCGGTGGGGCACGCAGCGGTGGATCGTCGTCGTGTTCGGTTCCGCCGCCGTCGCCCAGCTGGTGTTCGGCCTCCCGTACACCCACCGCGCGTTCCTGGTCGCGGCGTACGTCCTCGGCTTCGCGGCGCAGGCGGCGAAGATCTGCGTCGACACGCTGCTGCAGGAGAGCGTCGCGGACGACTTCCGCGGCCGCGTCTTCTCCTTCTACGACACGCTCTTCAACGTCAGCTTCGTCGCGGCGGCGGCTGCGTCGGCGGTGCTGCTGCCGGCCGACGGGAGGAGCTACCTGGTGATCGGCCTGGTCGCCGGGGGGTACGCGCTGACCGCCCTCGGCTACGGGGTGCTCACCGGCCGCCGCGCGGCCTACGAGCCTCCGGAGCCCGTCGTCGACCGCTGATCCCGGGCCAGGCACCCGTCGCCAACCCATGAAGGTGGGTGGGCCAGCAGGGCAGCTAGCGGAGGAGGGGGTCCAGCAGGGGGAGCTCGATCAGCGGTGACGGGGTGGGCGCAGGGGTGCCGCCGAGGACGGCTGCAGGCGTCGGGCTGGGGCTGATCAGGTCGAGCACGGTGTCG
>SCTD01000273.1 GCA_004299215.1 Frankiales bacterium
GCAGCATCGGGATCACCCCGATGCTGCCCACGAGATACTGGCCCGCGTAGAAGGGCACGACCGCGACCGCTGCCAGGCCGAGGGCGAGGACGCGGTGCGGCGCACGGGTGGCGGCCAGCGCGGCGAGCGTCCCGACCAGCGCCACCAGGACGAGGACGGGCGGGACGACCCCGGAGCCCGCGGCGACCACCAGGACGGCTGCCGGTCCGGCCAGCAGGAGCACGGCCCGGGAGACCGAGGTCCGGTCCAGGGCGGTCAGCACCGGCCATCCCCTCGGTAGATGCCGAGCAGGCGCGCTGCAACGCCGTCCCAGTCGCGGCCCTGGACGGCCGGGTCCGGCGCGTCCGGGCGGGGTTCGGCCAGCAGCCGCCGGACCTCGCGGACGAAGGCCGGGCCCGGCTCCACCATGACGACGCGCTCCGAGACGGCGACCCCGGGCAGCGGCGTGGCCACGACCGGCAGCCCAGCGGCGAGGTACTCGAGCAGCTTCATCGGGTCCATGCTCGCGGTGAAGTCGTCCACACGATGCGGAAGCAGCCCGACGGACGCCCGAAGGAGCAGGCCGGGGACGAGGGCGACGTCCACGGGGCCGAGCCAGGTCGCACCCGACGCGGTGAGCGCCGCAGCGGCGCCGGCATCGGCTGGCCCGGCGACGACGACGGGGAGCTCGCCGGCGACGGCCGCGATCAGGCCGACGTCGACCCGCTCCTGGACGCTGCCGACGTAGACCGCGAACCGCCCGGCCGGGAGCCCGGCCGGGAGCCCGGCCGGGGCTGCCGCGCCGTCGGAGAAGGCCTGCAGGTCGACGCCGTTCGGCACGACCTGCGCCCTGACGCCGAAGTCGCGGCCGAGCCGGTCGGCGAGCACCGCCGTCACGCTGGTGCAGGCGTCGGCGCCGGCAGCGGCGCGGTAGCCCGCGTCGACGCGGCGGCGCAGGTGACGCACCGACGCGAGGCCCCGCCAGTCGTCGACGGCGTCGAAGCAGCGACGGCCGGCGGGCAGGTGGGGCAGCAGCGGCGCCCACAGCGGGGTCGCGGCGATCACCACCCGATCAGGTCGGCCACCGAGCTCGCGCTCCAGCGCACGGGCGCACGCGCGCCAGCCGAGCCGGTCCCAGGCGCCCGTCACCGTCCGGTGCCCGGGGACGTCGGCGGACACGACCTGAGCTCCAGGCAGCCAGGACCGACTGCTGACCGCCCGCGCCGGCCCCACGCGGAAGCGGGGGAAGTCGACGACGTCGAGGCGTTCGACCGACGGGTCTGCCGCCCACCGCGTCAGCAGCGCCCGCCACCGCGTGCCGTGGTGCTCGAGCGCGTCGAACCTGCTCCCGAGCAGGACGGTCACGTCGGTCATGCCGGCACCGCTGCGAGACTGGTGCGATGGACGCCGACCTCGCGGACGTGGGCGTGGTCGTCGTGGCCTACCGATCCGCAGACACGATCGCGGACTGCCTGCGCGCCCTGCCCCTTGCCCGACTCGGCGACGTCGTGGTCGTCGACAACGACTCGCCCGACGACAGCGCCGCGCGCGCCGGGGCGGCCGGCGTCCGGGTCGTGCGCCAGGCGAACCTCGGCTTCGGCGCCGGCTGCAACCGGGGCGAGCGCGAGCTGGCCTCTGACGTGCGCCTCGTGCTCTTCCTGAACCCGGACGCCGTCCTGACGGAGGCGGACCTGAGCCGACTGGTGACGCACCTGCGGGACGACCCGCGCTGCGCGGTGGTCGGCCCCAGGGTCACCAGCGGGGGCCGCCCCACGTGGTCCGCGGGGCACCTCGCCACCCTGGCCACCGAGCTGCGCCCCCTGCTCCCGGCCCCGCTGAGCCGTCTCGGACCGGTGCGACGGCTGCCGCCGGAGCACGCCGTGACGGGCCCCGTCGGGTACGTCGAGGGTGCGTGCTTCCTCGTCCGGCGCGACGTCCTGGCGGAGGTCGGCCGGTTCGACGAGGACTACTTCCTCTACTTCGAGGAGCTGGACCTGTCCCGACGGCTCGCGGTCGCCGGTTGGGAGGTGCACCTGTGCGCCGAGGCCGTGGTCGAGCACGCGATGGGCGCCTCCACCGCGGGGACGCCGTTCGGGGCGAGCCCGCACATGGTGCGGAGCCGCCTGCGCTACCTGCACCGCTGGCACGGCGCTCGCGCTGCGCGGACGTACGCCGTGGCCGCGCGGCTGTCCTGGCGCCTGCGCCAGCTGCGGGGACGTCTGCCGGCCGACGAGCGCCGTGCTCTCGTGCAGGCCGCTCGGGACGGGGTCAGGCACGGGAGCGCTCCAGCGCGTCGATGAGCGGAGCGGCCGCCACCCGCCATCCCGGGAGGGCGACCGCCCGGATCAGCTCCTCCCGGCGGTGCCGGGCAGCGACGTCCACCAGGGACTGCACCAGGCCGTCGACCAGGTCGCCGACGTGGCACGCGGACGTGGCACCGGCCGGCAGCGAGCGGGCGCCGTACGCCGTCGTGACGACGACCCTGCCGCGCGCAACCGCGTCGACCACCTTCAGCTGCGTCCCGCCGCCGCTCGTCGCGGGCGCGACCACGACCGCTGCGTCCCGGTAGAGGACGTCCAGGTCGTCGACGAACCCCAGCCCGCCCAGCTCCTCCCCGCCGCGGCCGGCGAGCACCAGACGCGCGCCGGGGACGCGCCGCGCGACGGCCGGCCAGACGTCCCGCACGAGAGCTCGACCGCCGGCGGCGTTCGGGCCGTAGGTCCAGTCGGCCACGGCGAGGACGTGACCGTCGGGCGGCGACGGGGGGCAGGGACGGACCTCCGCGACGTTCGGGACGACCACCACGGCCGGCGCCCCCCAGCCCCTGACGGTCTCCGCGTCCGCGTCGTCGACGCACACGCTGACCTGCGCAGCCCGGACGACCCTCGGCTCCCAGCGGGCCGCCTTCGCCGACTCGACCCGCCCGAGCAGGGTGCCGGTGGTGCGTTGCCGCTGCACCTCGAGGTTGGGCAGGTCGACGAACACGGGCGGTGCCAGGGCCGGCAGCTCCGCTGCGAGGTAGGAGTGCGAGACGACGACGGCGTCGGCGGCCCGAGCCAGCTGCACGAGCGCCTCGGCCCCTGCCTGGTCCAGCAGTCCGCGCCCCAGGAACGGCCCGGTGCCCGCGAGTGCGGCCAGGCGGCTGCGGCCGCAGCGCGGCAGCACGTGGACGTCCGCGGGTGCCGGCGAGGTCCGGCGGCCGGTGGCGACCGCGACCGTCACCGGACCCGCCTGCTTCAGGGCGTGGATCAGACCGACCATCCGCGCCCGGCCGCCGTTGTGCGACGGCCACGGGCTCTCCGCGGCGACGAAGAGGATCACCGGAGGACCGTCACCGTCAGCGCTCCGCCACGGCGGCCGCGACGGCTGCGAGGCCCGCCGCGAAGGCCTTCTCGTGCTCGTCGCGCAGGACGACGACCTCGGCGGCGAGCCGGTCGCGATCCCGCAGCGCGGTGCGCACCGCCTCGGCCAGCGACTCGGGCCCACCGTCGGTGAAGACAGCCCCGCGGAAGAGGTACTCCCGCAAGGCGTCCGTGCCGGATGCGACGACAGGGCGCCCCGCTCCGACTGCCTCGTAGGCCGCGCGCTGCATGGTGTCCTCGCGCGTGGTGAGGGCCAGCACGACATCGGCCGAGGCGACCAGGTCGTCGTACTCCCCGCGATCCAGGTACCCGCTCAGCGTGAGGTTCGGCGGGACGTCGGACAGCGCGGCAGGCGGCCGGCCGGTCACGACGAACGCGACGTCCGGGAGCAGTGCGGCAGCGCCCACGACGTCGGCCCAGGGCTCGTCGGGGTACCAGCTCGCAGGCATGACCACGCGCCCGCTGGGCGGGGCAGTGCTCGTCGCGACCGGCGGGTCGTGCAGGGCGCAGGCCCGCACGCCCTTCGCGCGCAGCGGTACGGCCAGGCGCTCCGTAGTGACGACCACGACGTCCGCACGGCGCAGCCAGCGCACCGACCGGGGCTCGCCCGTCGCCGGCTCCAGGACGGCACCGGTGTGGGCGTCGACTCCGATCCGGCAGCCGGTGAGTCGGCTCCAGAGCAGCCCCAGAACCACGAGGCTCGTGGGCGGCGCCATCACCCACAGCACCGGCGGCCTCCGACGGACCAGCACGGCGATCGTCAGCACGGCCTGCAGCAGGTGGCGCACCGGCGCGGTACGGCGATCCGTCAGGCGCCCGACGCTCAGGAAGACGGGCGTGGCGCCCAGAGCCCGGCTGAGGTCCTCGCTCCGACCGTGATGGCGCATCCACGACACGAACAGCGGGGCGCGTCGTCCCAGGTCGCGGCGCGTGCGGTCGACGGCGCTCACGACAGCGAGGCTAGCGGCGGTGCCTGGCGCGTGAAGGTCAACGTGCCGGCGTCCTCTCCGTCGCTGCCCTCGCCGCCACGGTCGCGACGCCTGCCTCCACAACGGCTGAGCCCGGGCTTCGTCGCGCTCGCGGCTCCGTCGTCCCCCCGGTTGGCAGAGGCATCATCAAAACTGTGGACGTGCCTCCCCCGGCACTCGGCGTAGGTTTACGCACTGTGGACGAGGTGTCGACGCTGCGTAGACAGGGCTCCGTGACGTCCGCGGCGCTGGCAGCCCTCACCGCCGGCCACCCCGACGCCGCCCGCCGGCTCATCGCGGACGCGCTCCCGCGCGCGAACGGGCCCGTGGAGCGGGCCGAGCTGATCCGGCTCCGCGCCCGGCTCACCACGTGGTCCGGCCCGATCGACGTCGCGGCCTGGGCCGAGCTGCTGAAGGTCGCCGACGAGGTCGCCGACGCCGCTCCGGACCTCGCCGCCGCGATGATCTGCGACGCCGCCGTCCTCGCCGCCTACACCCGTCAGCTGCCGCAGTGCGAGGCGCTGGCCCTCCGGGCCCTGGAGCTCACCGGCGGGGAGGGCACCCTCGGCGCGCTGGCCGCCACCGGGCTCGGCATCGCGTACGCCCTCACCGGCCGCACCGACCAGGCCCAGCCGCTGCTCGACCGGTCCGCGGACCTGCTCGACGCCGACGGCGGGATCGTCGACGCCGCCGAGCTGCTGCTGCCGGCGGTGCTCGCGCTGGTGGTCCAGGAGAGGTACGACGAGGCCGTCGACACCGCGGCGCGCTTCCTCACCGCGGCCAGGTCGCTCGGTGCGATCGGGCTGCTGCCGCTCCCGCTCTGCCTGCTCGCGCACGCGGGCTGGAAGGCGGGACGCTGGGACGAGGCCCGGCTCGCTGCGGCGGAGGCGCTGTCCCTCGCGGCCGGCAGCGGCGAGGTGGCGCTGGAGCTCTACGCCGAGGCGATGCTCGCGCTGGTCGCCGGCGGTCAGGGACGCGACGAGGCGTGCCGCGACCGGGCGGCGCGCACGCTCGCGCTGTCGGACTCGACCGGCATCGGGATGTTCCGCGTCACGGCCAACATGGCGCTGGTGCACCTGGCGCTGTCGAGGGGGCGGCCGCAGGACGCGCTCGCGCCGCTGGCCGAGGTCGACCGGCTGATGGACGGGCAGCGCCGGTCGGGGATGCTCAACTGGCACGCCGACCACATCGCGGTCCTGGTGCAGCTGGGCCTGCACGAGCGCGCCGCCGAGGTGTGCCGGCTGCTGGAGCAGGAGGCGCCGGGGAACCGCTGGGAGAGCGCCGCGCTGCTGCGCTGCCGGTCGTTCTTCGAGGCCGACGACTCGCGCGCCGTCGAGTCGCTCACGGCGTCGGTCGCGGCGTTCTCCTGGCAGCCGTACGAGCAGGCGCGCAGCCGGCTGCGGCTCGCCGAGCGGCTCGCACCGGCATCGCCCGACCGCGCCCGCGAGCAGGCGTCGGAGGCGCACCGGGTGTTCACGCGGCTGCGTGCCCGCGGGTGGGCGGCGCAGGCCGAGGTGCTGCTCGGCTCCGACGCCCTCGGCGGGAGGAAGGGCGAGCTCGCGGTCGTCCCGTGCGGGCTCGAGGTCCGGCTGCTCGGTGGCTTCGCCGTCCTCCGCGACGGGGTGCCGGTGCCGGTCGCGGCCGGCACCGGCGCGCAGGCCGTGAAGTATGTCGCGCTGCAGGGGGGTCGGGTCTCCGCGGACCGGCTCGTCGAGGCGCTGTGGCCGCGGGCGGAGCCCGGACGAGGGAAGGTCCGGCTGCGCAACGTCCTGGCCCGGCTGCGCCAGAGCGGGGAGCTGCTCGAGCGCGACGGCGACGAGATCGCCCTGGTGGAGGGGTGCGCGGTCGACGCGGTGACCTTCATGGAGGAGTCCGCCGCCGCCCTCGCCGGCACCGAGGAGCAGCTGCGCCGCGCCGTCGCGCGCTACGCCGGTGAGCTGCTCCCTGGCGACCGCTACCAGGACTGGACCAGCGGACCGCGCGAGCGGCTGCGCAACCGCTACCTCGGCCTGCTCGACCGGCTGGCCGCGCTGTGCGCCGGCCGCGGTGCCGTCGACGAGGCGCTGCAGTGGTGGGAGCAGGCGCTGGACGTCGAGCCGTACGACGAGGACCGCTACATCGCGATGGCGGCGCTGCTCGTCTCCGCCGGCCGCACCGGTCCGGCGAACCGCGTCGTCCGGCGCGCGCAGGCGATGCTCGACCGGCTGAGCGTCCCGGCCTCCCCGGCGCTGGAGTCGCTCGCAACCCAGGTCGGCGCCTGACCTGCTCCTGTCCCGTGCCGATCTTCGTCATCTGGTGGGGCTTCCCGCGTGGCGCGCCACCACATGACGAAGATCGGCGGGGTTCCCGTGCCTCGTCGGTGCTGAGAACCACTGGGGCATAGCCCTTTCGGGCCCCCGGCAGAACCACCCGCGCTGGGACGCCGTTCCGACGACCGTGGTACGCGCCGTCCCTACCGTCCGGCCCGTGCTGATCTCCTTCGTCGTGCGCCTGTCGCCCGCCGTGCTCACCGCCGGCGACCTCGCCGGCGAGGTGGAGCACGTCCCCACCGGTGAGCGCGGGCAGTTCCGCGACGCCGTCGAGCTGACCCACTGGTGCGCGCGCTTCGTCGTGCCGGCACCGCGCGGCACGGACCCCTTCGTCATCGCCCTCGACCCGGCGAGCACCCCCTCCGTACGGAAGAGCTCCTCATGACCGCTTCTGGAAGTGCCTGGACCCGCTACTTCTCGCACCGAGCGGTGGCTGCCGGCGTCGCCCTGAGCCTGGTCGGCGGCGTGGTCGCCGCGACGAGCGTGAGCGGCGCCGAGCCGGTCGTGATCAACGGCATGATCCCGGACCGCTACTTCAGCCCGGACGGGGACGGCTTCGAGGACACCTTCACGGCCTCGCTGAACTTCTCGGCGCTGAGCACGGTGACGGTGACGGTGACGCCTGTCGCGGGTGGCGCGCCGGTCAGCACCGAGACCGGGACGACCCACCCGCAGACCCTCGGCTACACGGTCAGCTGGGACGGCCTGACCGACGCGGGCACGCCGGCACCCGAGGGCGAGTACGACGTCGTGGTGAGCGCTACCACCGAGGACGGTGGCACCGGGACGGCGGCCGGCACAGCCGGGGTCGACCGCGGCGGCTTCAGCGCGACCTGGACCTCCCCCGCCGCCGGCAGCGAGCTGCGCCGCGACGACGAGGTCTCGATCGGCACGACGGACGACCGTGCGGCCTTCGGCTTCCTGCAGGCGGCCGGCACCAGCGAGCAGCTGAGCTCCAGCAGCCGGAAGACCCCCGGCGGCATGACGTTCACGGTGCTGCCCG
This sequence comes from Frankiales bacterium, assembly GCA_004299215.1. Classification (GTDB taxonomy): domain Bacteria; phylum Actinomycetota; class Actinomycetes; order Mycobacteriales; family SCTD01; genus SCTD01. The sequence continues at coordinate 7,622 of SCTD01000273.1, forward strand.
GCGGGGTGCCGGACGGGCCGACCGACGTCGAGGCAGTGCTGATCTGGTGGGACGACCTCGAGGCCTGGCACGAGCAGACGATCGCGCCGCGGTCCTTCACGCTCGTCTCGCAGGAGTCGGTCGCACTGGTCGGCAGCTCCTCGTGGGTCTTCCCTGAGATGCGGGACCGCTGGGGTTCTCCCGACGCGGAGTACGTCCAGATTGAGCTCGGCCGGCAGGCGACGGTCGACGTCGTGCTGCGCAACGCCGCTGAGCAGGTGGTGCGGACCTACCACGACGGCGCGACCTGCAGCTCGAACGACTGCATCGCCTGGGTCAACGGCCGGAGCGGTCCTACGGCCACCGACCCGCTGCTGCCCGAGGGCGACTACTCGCTCGACGTGCGCGCTGAGTTCGCCGGCGGCAACGTGCTGAACGACTCGCTGGCGTTCCACGTCTCGCACGCGGTCCCCGCGGCGACGCTGACCGCACCCACCGCCGGGAGCGTGCTCAACGGCCCGGCGCAGCTGAGCGTGAACGTCACCGGTGGCATCGCGGCACACAGCGGCACGGCGTACGTCAAGAATGGCAGCTTCGGTGGCATCGGCTGGCTCTACTCCGACGCCACGCGCGAGCCCGGACCGGTCACGCTGGACGTCGACCTGAGCAGCACGCCCGACGGACCGGTCGAGGTCTACGTCGACCTGTCGCTGCAGGACCCCCTCGGCGGGTGGCACGACGTGCGCAGCCCGGCCGTCGGCTACACGGTCAGCAATGCCGTCGTGGTCACCGCCGACAGCGAGCTGGCCACCCTCTCGCCGGAGGCGACCCCGCCCGTCACGAGCGTGTCGACCTCCTACTCGGTCTCCCGCGACGCCACGGTCACGACCGTCGTCGAGGACGCCGACGGCGGCGTGGTCAGCACGCTCGAGGACGGCGCCTGGCGCGTGAGCGGCGCGCACTCGGTGAGCTGGGACGGCACGGACGAGTCCGGCGACCCCGTCGCCAACGGCGACTACACGCTGCGCATCTCGGCGTCGATCTCGTCCGGCGCCTCGGGAGAGGCGACCCGAAGCATCAGCGTTGCGCGCTCCGACGTCGGCACGATCACCGTCTCCCCGGCAGGTCCAACGGTCTCCGGTGAGCTGACCGTGACCTTCGTGCCCAAGGACGGCGTGACGCCCACGGCCGTCCAGCTCTACGACGCCGACTACGTGACCGGCTACCCGGTGGGCTACCTCTACCAGTCGGAGTACGACCCGGAGACCCTCGAGCCGACCGGGCCGTGGACCGGCAGCGTCAGCACGACGAGCTACCCGAACGGCCCCCACCGCCTCTTCGCCCGCGTCACGACCGCGAGCGGCACGGCGGCCACGCCACGCGTGGCGCTCACCTACGCCAACCCGGTCCAGCTGTCGGTCTACGGCGACGCCGACCTCTACCCCGACGACGCGTCGCGCGACCGGTGGGACCCGTCCGTCACCACTACGCAGCTGGCCGACGTCAGCACCGTCATCACCGACGTCGACGGCGCCGTCGTGCGGACGCTGACCGCGACCAACGACACGAGCTACCACGACGTCTGGTGGGACGGCCGGGACAGCAGCGGCGCGCGCGTGCCCGACGGGTCCTACACCGCCACCTTCACCGCCACCGAACCCGTGGTGCCGAGCGAGGATGAGGCGACGGCGACCATCACCGTGCGCACGCAGGACGCCGGCGCGGTCACCGAGCCGACCGCCGGCAGCACAGTTGCCGACCGGGTGTCGCTGACCTACACCCCACCGGCGGCCATCGCGGACGCGATCTACTCCGTCGAGCTCAGGGCCCGATCGCTGCCCGCCGGCAGCTACCCCTCGAGCTGGACGCTCGGCACGCTCTACGAGGCAACCGACGGCGTGTGGCGCATCGCCGATGCCGACACCAGCTTCCTCAACGATGGGGCCTACGAGATCTACGCCGTCGTCGTCTGGCAGTCCGGCGGCCTCTACCCGCAGGCCGGCACCACCGGCATGCCGGTCACCGTGGAGCAGCCCGGAGCCCTCGCGTCCGTCTCGGGCGGGCGTGCCTTCACCCCGGATGGCGACGGCTACGAGGACACGGTCGGCATCAGCTACCGCGTCGCCCGCGCCGCGGAGATCACCCGGACCGTCGTGCGCGAGGACGGCACGCCGATCGGCGTCACGTCGGTCGACGAGTG
>SCTD01000274.1 GCA_004299215.1 Frankiales bacterium
CGCGGTCGACGCGCGGCTCGCGCAGCTCGGGCGCGGCCGCCACGTGCGCCGGCACGAGGCCGCCCTGCACCGCCGCCACCTGCTCCGGCGTCACGGGCCACGACACCTCGACGACGTCGTGCCCGAGGTCCACCAGCCGCTGCGCGGTGCGCAGCGCGGCCTGCCGCACCTGCTCGTCGACGGGGGCCCCGTTCACGGACTGCGTGCACAGGCCCACGCGCAGCCGCCGCGGCGGGCGTCCGACCTCGTCCAGGTAGCTGTCGCTGCCGGGCGGCGCCCAGTACGGGTCGCCCGCGACGGGACCGGCGGCGACGTCCAGCGCGGCAGCGCTGTCGCGCACGGTCCGGCTCACGACGTGCTGCGCGCTGAGGCCGCTCCACCCCTCGCCGCGCGGGGCGGAGGACACGCGGCCGCGGGTCGGCTTGAGGCCGAACAGCCCGCAGCGCGAGGCCGGTATGCGGATGGAGCCGCCGCCGTCGGTCGCGTGCGCCATCGGGAGCAGACCCGCCGCGACCGCAGCGGCCGCGCCTCCGCTTGATCCGCCGGCGCTGCGGCCGGTGTCCCACGGGTTGGGGGCCGGACCGTCCGCTGCGGACTCTGTCGTCGGGCTGACCCCGAGCTCGGCCGTCTTCGTCTTGGCCACGACGACCAGCCCGGCCGCGGCCCAACGCTGCACGAGCGCGTCGTCGTAGGTGGCCAGAGCTCCTGAGAACAGGCGACTTCCGTTGCCGGTCGGCGTGCCGGCCCAGGAGGTCCACAGGTCCTTCAGCGCGAACGGGACGCCGGTGAAGGGGCCGTCCGGCAGACCGGCGTCAACGGCAGCCTGCGCGCGGTCGGCGTACAGGTCCACGTACGGGGAGACCGCCGCACCGACCTGCTCGTACGCCGCGAGCGCGGCGTCGAGGACCTCCTGCGCAGCGACCTGACGGCTCCGCACGAGCTCACCTAGGGCCAGCGCGTCGAGCGCGACGTACTCGTAGACCTGCACGCCGCAACCCCTCAATCCGTGACGGATGCCACCAGCTGGACATTAACGGACGACTACCCTTCCTAACAAGGCTCGTTGTGGCTATGGTCACAAACCATGACGGACGTGGTCGAAGCGCGGCGCGCCTTGAACCGCGCCGCCGTCGTGCGAGCGGCCGCGGACCTCGCCGACGTCCACGGCCTCGACGCGCTCACCCTCACCCGCGTGGCGGAGACGCTCGGGGTCTCCCTGCCGGCGCTCTACAACCACGTCCGCAGCTCGTCGGACTGCACGGCGGCCATCGCGCAGGACGGGCTCGACGCCCTGACCGAGCGGCTCGACACGGCGCGAGGAACCGCCGTCAGGGACGAGGCGGTACGCGCCGTCGGTTCCGCCTGGCGCTGCTTCGCCGCTGAGCGGCCGGGGCTGTACTCCGCGATCCACCGGCACCGCTGGAGCCGCTCGCCGGAGCAGGCCGCAGCCGGCGACCGCCTCCTCGCTCTGCTCCGGTCCGTCGTGCTGACGTACGGCGACAGCACCGGCGGCGCGGCCGACCGCGCGTGGGCGCTGGGTGCCGCGCTGCACGGCTTCGTCGCGAGCGAGGCCGAGGGTGCTGCGCCGGCGGCAGCCGACCTCGATCGCGCCTTCTCCCGCCTGCTCGACCTCCTCTGCGAGGGCCTTCGCGCCGCGCCCTTCCCCGCCCCGACCACCCGCTGACCAGGAGCACTCCCGTGGACCCCCAGCGCCTTCCCGTCCAGTCCCGCACCCGCAGCGTCGCGCTGCTGCTGGGCGTCGTCATCGGCCTGCTCGTGGCCGGCCTGGCGATCCCGTTCGTGTTCGGCGAGCGGCTGACCGACACGACGGCCGCGCCCGCTCCCGACGAGGTCCTGCTCGGGCCGGAGGTCGAAGGCGACGCAGCAGCCGAGGGAACGGGCGAGCCCGGTGCCGAGCCGACGAGCAGCGCCACGGCCGGCGCCGACGGAACGGTGGCAGCACCGGGCGCGGCTCCTGCCGGACCCGCAGCTCCTGGCGCACCGGCCGCGGGCGGGCCGGCGCCGGCGCCAGGTGCTCCCGGCTCAGCCGGCTCCGGCCAGACGGCTGACGGCACCAAGCTCACGGCGACCGACCGCGGCGTGACGGCCAAGACCGTGAAGGTCGGCTTCACGGTCCTCGACACCGGGGGCCTCGGCCGTACCGGCGTGGCGGTGGGCGTGAGCGTGGAGCAGCAGCGCGACGCCTGGATCGGCTACGCCAAGGAGATCAACGCCCGCGGCGGCATCAACGGCCGGGCCATCGAGCCGGTGGTCGTCAGCTACGACCCGGTCAACGAGAACAGCCAGCGGCAGGCCTGCCTGCAGCTCACCCAGGACGAGAAGGTGTTCGCGGTCGTCGGCGGCTTCAACTTCCCGGTCGCGGTGTCCTGCGTCACCCGCGAGAACGCGACCCCGCTGTTCAGCGGCTACCCCTCGACGCAGGACGAGATCTTCGCGACGTCCTCCGGCCGCTTCGTGACGATGTACCCGAAGGCGTCGCGCTCGATGGCGAACTGGGTCGCCGCGCTGGACGGGGCGGGCAAGCTCAAGGGCAAGACGATCGGCATCCTGAACCAGCAGCAGAACGACCCGGGTGCGAAGACCTCGGCGGCGCTCGAGAGGGCCATCGAGGCACGCGGCTACAAGGTGAAGCGCCGAGCCGACCTGTCCGCCGACACCGGCACCAGCTCCTCACAGGTGCCGGTGACTGTGAACCAGTTCCAGACCGACGGCATCGACACGGTCTTCGTGCTCGCGGGCGTCACCACCGCGACGGCGTTCGTGCAGCAGGCCGACGGGCAGGGCTACCGGCCGATGTACATGCTCGGCGACTGGGCCAACAACAACAGCGACTTCACCGTGCAGAACATGCCGCGCTCGTTCCAGGCGATCAGCGTCACTCAGATCATGGGGCACGGGAACAAGGTGCAGCCCTTCCCGGAGAACGCCCAGGCCGTTCGGTGCCGGGAGGTGCACGACAAGCACAGCGGTCGCAAGCTCGCCGCCCGCGGCACCGCCGAGTACGGCGCGACGATGCAGAACTGCGACAGCGTGCTGGCGTTCGAAAAGGTCGCCAAGGCTGCCGGACCGAACCTCACCCGCGCGCGCATCGGGGCCGTGACGCCGTCGGTCGGCAGCTTCCCCGTGGCGAACTGGGGGCCAGGGGGCTTCGCGTCCGGCAAGAGCGACTTCTCCGACCAGGTGCGCTTCCAGGTGTTCGACGCCTCGTGCACCTGCTGGAAGCCCAACGGCGCGTTCTTCACTCCGCGGTAGCAGTCACTCCTGCAGCACCAGGCTGGTGACCAGCCTGGTGATGAACCGCTCGTCGGCCGCGGTCGTGCGCCCGGCGGTTGCCGGGTCCGCCGGCGGCGTGTAGAGCACGTGGCTCAGCGTGGCGCCGGACACCACCTCGAGGACGAGGTCGACGGTCGGGCCGATCAGGTCACCGCGCTCGAAGCAGCGGCGGACGACGGCTCGGGCATCGGTCGCCCGGGCGCCCTTGAGCAGCTTGCCGAACGCGACCGCGAGCTCCGGGTTGGTCCGCGAGTCCAGCACCATGCGCAGGCCGACGACGCCGATCTCCTCGCGGTAGTTCAGCAAGAAGTGCCGCGCCAGCAGCGCCAGGTCCTCGCTGCTGCTGCCGGTGTCGATCGGCGGGACGACGGGTGCGCGCGATGCCACTGCCTCGGCGAGCAGCTCGCCCCGGGTGGACCACCGCCGGTAGACCGAGCCCTGGCCGACACCGGCCTGACGGCTGACGGCCTCGAAGGAGAAGCCGTACCAGCCGCGCTCGGCGTAGACCGCCAGCGCCGCTTCGTACATCCGCGGCTCGACCATCGGGTCCCGCGGGCGTCCGCGAGGGCGCCGGTCCTCGGCGGCAGTCATGCGCTGCAGCCTATCCATGGGCGCCCTAGCCCTTTACGGACGCCTGCTCTGCCGAATATGTTGCGGGCATGGGCACCTTCGTCGTCAGCGGCTCGGCATCCGGCATGGGGGCCGCGACCGCGGCGCTGCTGCGGGACGCCGGGCACCGCGTGGTCGGGATCGACGTGCGGGACGCCGACGTGATCGCCGACCTGGCCACCGCAGACGGGCGGGGCGGGGCTGTGGCGGCCGTGCTCGCAACGGTCGGTGACCGGCTCGACGGCGTCGCGCTGTTTGCCGGCGTCGGAGGGGCGACGGGGCGGGACCCGCGACTGCTGGTGTCCCTGAATTACTTCGGCTCCGTGCAGCTGTTCGAGGCCCTGCGCCCGCTGCTCGCTGCGGCCGGCACCTCCAGCGCGGTCGCGATCAGCTCGAACTCCGCCACGTGCCAGCCCGGATGGAGCGAGGACCTGGTCGAGGCGTGCCTGTCCGGTGACGAGGCGCGGGCGCGCGACGTCGCGCAGGACGGCGACTCCCCCACCGCCTACCCGGCGACGAAGGCTGCGCTGGCGCGCTGGGTGCGGCAGTCGGCCCCGCGACCGGAGTGGGCCGGCGCAGGGATCCGGCTGAATGCCGTTGCCCCGGGGCTGATCGAGACGCCCTTCGTCGACGAGACCCGGGCCGATCCGGTCCTGGGGCAGCTGATCGGCGGCTTTCCGCTCCCGCTCGGTCGCGGCGGACGAGCGGAGGAGGTAGCCGAGCTCGTCGTGTTCCTGCTGACCGCCGGCACGTTCCTCTGCGGGTCGTTCCTCGTGGTCGACGGCGGCACCGAGGCGCTGCTCCGACCGGCCGACTGGCCGGCCCGCTGGGAGCTGCGGTTGCGAACGACGGCCGTCAACGGCTGACGGGAGCACAGGCCTCGCTCGACGAGGGAGAGTCACACGCCGAGCCGCATGCTCGCTCAGAGGTGCACCTCGCGGCGGACCACCTTGCCGGTCGCGTTCACCGGGAGCTGATGGGTCGTCAAGCGCCAGCGCGACGGGACCTTGTAG
>SCTD01000026.1 GCA_004299215.1 Frankiales bacterium
GCGGACCCGGGCCGGTCGCGCGATCCTCGCGGGTCGTCGCCGCAAGGGCCGCAACGAGCTGTCTGCCTGAACCGGACCCGACCGGACCGGGCGGGAGCCGTGCCGTGCTGCCACCCGCGCACCGGCTGCGCTCCTCGCGCGAGTTCTCCGAGGTCGTCCGCCGGGGTCGCCGCGCCGGTCGCCCGCTGCTGGTGGTGTCCGTGCTGATCCCGACCGAGCCGTCCGGGGCGCCGACGCGCGCCGGGCTGGTGGTGGGCAAGGCCGTCGGCGGGTCCGTCGTCCGGTCCCGCACCTCCCGCCGGCTCCGCCACCTGCTGCGCGACCGGCTGGACCGGCTGCCGACCGGCAGCCGGGTCGTCGTCCGCGCCCTGCCCGGCGCCGGCGCCGCCTCGAGCGCGGCGCTCGGCGACGACCTCGATCGCGCGCTCGACCGGGTCGTCCCCCGATGAGCCGCCTGCTGCTGCTGCTGATCGGCGCCTACCGGCGCTGGATCAGCCCGCTGCTCGGCCAGCGGTGCCGGTTCGCCCCGAGCTGCAGCGCGTACGCCGCGGAGGCGGTCGCCGTCCACGGTGCAGGGCGCGGCAGCTGGCTCGCCGTACGCCGGATCGCGCGTTGCCACCCGTTCCACCCCGGCGGTCACGACCCCGTCCCGCAGAACCGTCGCCGCTGGGCGACGATGGACCCCACCCCCCCGCCTTCCTCTCCCCACGTCTCGGAGTCGACCCGTGCTTGACATCCTCGCCAGTCCCGTCGGTGCCCTGCTGGCGCTGATCCACACGGGGATCAGCAACGCGCCGGGCATCGACTCGGCCAGCGGCTGGGCGTGGGGTCTGTCGATCGTCCTGCTCACCGTCACGGTCCGGCTGCTGCTCTTCCCGCTGTTCGTGAAGCAGATCAAGAGCCAGCGCCGGATGCAGGAGCTCGCCCCCAAGGTCAAGGAGCTGCAGAAGCTCCACAAGGGCGACCGCGAGACGTTGAACGTCGAGATGATGAAGCTCTACAAGGAGAACAACGCCAACCCGATCTCCGGATGCCTGCCGCTGCTGCTGCAGCTGCCGGTCTTCTTCGCGCTGTTCACCGTCATCCGCAACTTCAAGCTCGACGCCGAGGCGATGTACGGCCTGACCGCGCAGCAGCTGCGCGAGGGCGCGGCCGCGCAGGTGCTCGGTGCGCCGATCAGCGCGGCGTTCAACAGCCCGCAGTCGCTGATCAGCGAGCTCGGCGCGAGCCACACGACGGTGCGGGTCGTCGCCTTCCTCATGGTCATCGGCATGGGCGCCTCCACCTTCTGGACGCAGCGCCAGCTGATGGCCCGTGCCGGCGCCACCGACCCGCAGCAGGTGATGGTCCAGAAGCTGCTGCTCTACGTGCTCCCGCTGTCCTTCGCCGTCTCCGGCGTCTTCTTCCCGATCGGCGTGCTCCTCTACTGGCTCACCACCAACGTCTGGTCGATGGGTCAGCAGGCGTGGGTCATCAAGCGGATGCCGCCGGTCAACCTCACCCCCGGCAAGCCCGCGCCGGTCGTGAAGGCCCCGAAGCCGCCGACGCCCGACGCTGCCCCGCGGACCGCCACCCCGACGGCACCCGCCGCAACGACCCCCAAGGCGCCGGTGACCGTCAGCCCCCGCAAGGCGGCGGGCAGCCGCAAGAACAAGAACCGCCGCGGCGGCCGGCGCTAGCCTGCCCGCTGCTCCTCGCTCCGCCTGACGACCGAAGGATCCCCGTGAACGAGCCCGACACGACCGAGACCCTCTCCGGGCAGGACCTGCTCGTCCGCGAGGGCGACATCGCCGGTGACTACCTGGAGCGGCTGCTCGACATCGCCGACGTCGACGGCGACATCGACATGGACGTCGAGGGCGAGCGCGCCGTCGTCGCGATCGTCGGCGACGGCCTGGACGCCCTGGTCGGCCAGAACGGCCAGGTCCTCGAGGCGGTGCAGGAGCTCACCCGGCTCGCCGTCGTCCGCGAGACCGGCGTGCGCAGCCGGCTGATGCTCGACATCGGCGGCTGGCGCGCGGCGCGCAAGGACGAGCTCACCACGATCGGCACCCGGGCCGCCAAGCGCGCGCTCGAGTCCGGCGAGCCGGTGCGCCTGGCGCCGATGACGCCGTTCGAGCGCAAGGTCGTGCACGACGCGGTCGCTGCGGTGGACGGCGTCGTGAGCGAGTCCGAGGGCGTCGAGCCCGAGCGCCGCGTGGTGGTCCTGCCCGACCCGTCCTGATGACCGCTCCCGCGCTTCCCTCGGCGCCGCCCTCCGCGGCGCGCGTCCTCGGCGACGCGCTGCCGGTCCTCGAGCGGTACGCCGCCCTGCTGGCGGGCGCGGGAGTCGAGCGCGGGCTGATCGGTCCGCGGGAGACGCCCCGGCTGTGGGAGCGGCACCTGCTCAACTGCGCCGGCCTCGCGGACCTGCTCGAGCCCGGGCAGGTCGTCGCGGACGTCGGCTCCGGCGCCGGGCTCCCCGGCGTCGTGCTCGCCGCGCTCCGGCCCGACGTGACCGTGCTGCTGGTCGAGCCGCTGCTGCGCCGCGCCACCTTCCTCGAGGAGGTCGTCGCCGAGCTCGGGCTGCGCACGGCCGTCGTCCGCCGCGCGCGGGCCGAGGAGCTGCACGGCACGCTGCTCGTCGACGTCGTCACCGCCCGAGCCGTCGCGCCGCTGGACCGACTGGCCGGCTGGTCGCTGCCGCTGCTGCACCCGGGCGGGCGGCTGCTCGCGCTCAAGGGCGAGCGGGCCGACGACGAGCTGGCGTCCTCCGGCGCCGCGCTGAAGGCCGCCGGTGCGGCGAGCGCCGAGGTCGTGACGGTGGGCAGCGAGCAGGACGGGACGGCCGGGCGCGTCGTCGTCGTGACCCGGGGCACCGCCCCGGTGCCGACCGGCCGCAAGCAGAAGAGGGGGCGCCGATGAGCGGGCTGGGGTGGCCGGGTCGCGGGCGTCGCGGCGCGCACGGCTCCGGAGCTCCCGCGGGGCTCGGCTGGCCGGGCCGGCGCGGCGTGCTCGCCGCCGACGTGCTGCCCGGCACGACCGCTGAACCCGACACCGACGACCACCCCACCGAGGAGACCCCCCTGCCCGCCGTCCTGCCGCCCGAGCTCCGCACGGGTCCCGCGGCACCCGTCGCGCCCGTCGTGGTGCCGGCGCCGGTCCCGTCGGTGCCGATCGCGGACCCCGTGCCCCTGGCGACCCTCCCCGAGGCGGAGCCGGCCGACCGGCTCCGCGCGTCGCTGCGCGAGGACGTCGACCCGGAGCAGGAGATGCCCATCGGCGCGCAGGCCGCGGCAGCCGTACGCGCCCTCAACCCGACCGGGCGGCACGACTTCCCGAAGCCGGCGTCGCGGCGGGTCATCACGATCGCCAACCAGAAGGGCGGCGTCGGCAAGACCACGACGACGGTCAACCTCGCGGCGGCGCTCGCGCTGCACGGCGCGAAGGTCCTCGTCATCGACCTGGACCCGCAGGGCAACTGCTCGACCGGGCTCGGTGTCGAGCACCGCTCCGGCACGCCGAACGTCTACGACGTGCTCATCGAGGAGACGCCGATCGCGGCGGTGGTGCAGCCTGCCGACGGGATCCCGAACCTGTGGTGCGTGCCCGCGACGATCGACCTGGCCGGCGCCGAGATCGAGCTGGTCAGCGTCGTCGCTCGCGAGTCGCGGCTCAAGCGGGCCATCGAGACCTACTGCGAGGGCCCGGGCGCCGACCTCGACTACGTGCTCGTCGACTGCCCGCCGTCGCTCGGGCTGCTCACCGTCAACGCGATGGTCGCGACGACCGAGCTGCTCATCCCGATCCAGTGCGAGTACTACGCGCTCGAGGGGCTCGGCCAGCTGCTCAAGAACGTCGAGCTGGTGAAGGCCCACCTCAACCGCGACCTGCGCGTCTCGACGATCCTGCTGACGATGTACGACGCGCGCACCCGCCTCGCCGACCAGGTCGCCGAGGAGGTGCGCAACCACTTCGGCGAGACCGTGCTGCAGGCGCGCATCCCGCGCAGCGTGCGCGTCTCGGAAGCACCGGGGTACGGCCAGTCCGTCGTGACGTACGACCCCGGGTCGCGCGGCTCGATCGCCTACATCGACGCGGCCCGTGAGATGGCCGAGCGCGGAGCGGAGGGACCGGCATGACGACGCCACCACCACGTCGTACGGGCGGGCTCGGACGAGGGCTCGGCGCCCTCATCCCGACCGGCCCCCCGTCCGACGCGGTCGAGGACCCCGTCGCCGTCGAGGGCGCGCGCTTCGCCGAGATCCCGCTCGACCGGATCACCCCGAACCCGCTCCAGCCGCGCGAGCACTTCGACCCCGAGGCGCTCGCCGAGCTGGTCACCTCCATCCGCGAGGTCGGTCTGCTGCAGCCGATCGTGGTGCGCGAGATCGGCGTCGACGACGACGGTCCGCGCTACGAGCTCGTCATGGGCGAGCGGCGCTGGCGCGCGTCGCAGGAGGCCGGTACCGGCACCATCGCCGCCATCGTCCGTGAGACCAGCGACGACGACATGCTCCGCGACGCGCTGCTGGAGAACCTGCACCGCCAGCAGCTCAACCCGCTCGAGGAGGCGGCGGCCTACCAGCAGCTGCTGCACGAGTTCGGCGCCACGCACGAGGAGCTCGCCGACCGCATCGGCAGGTCCCGCCCGCAGATCTCCAACACCATCCGGCTCCTGCAGCTCCCCGCCCCGGTGCAGCGGCGGGTCGCCGCGGGCGTGCTGTCCGCCGGCCACGCCCGGGCGATCCTCGGCCTGACGACCCCCGAGGCGCAGGAGACGATGGCTGCGCGGGTCGTCGCGGAGGGCATGAGCGTGCGGGCCGTCGAGGAGGCGGTGCAGCTCGCGCTCGCCGACGCCCCCGAGGAGGAGAAGGCGCCGCGGGCGCGCAACCGCCGGCCGGTCCCGCAGGGGTTGGCCGAGCTCGCCGACCGGCTCAGCGACCGCTTCGAGACGCGGGTGAAGGTCGACCTGGGCCGGTCCCGCGGCAAGGTCACCATCGAGTTCGCCACCCTCGACGACCTCCACCGCATCGTCGCCCTGATGGACGCCGACGGGCAGCACCCCGAGCACTAGCACCACCACCCTGGCTGATCAACGCCGGGGTTCCTCGCTTTCCCACGCCTCCAGAAGCGCGGAAGCACGGCGTTGATCAGCGGAGAAGGGGACCGCGCGGTACGACGACCAGCCCGGGAGACTCGGGCTGCCGCATCCCGCGGCGCATCCGCGCGCGTGACAGCAGGTGCGCTGCGGCCTCTGTGACGTCCCGTCGGATCCGCCGGACGCTGAGGTGCACGAGCTCGAGGCCTGGCGCGGTGACTCGCTCGTGCCGGTCGTAGGTCGTCTCGGTGTCGTCGTCGGAGCCGTGCCGCTCGACGCTCTCGACCTCGCCGCCGATCCCGAGGCCGGGGAGGTAGACGTCGGTGCAGCCGAGCAGCCTGCCGTCGAGCCAGAGCTGGGGGTTGACGTAGAACGGCACGCCGCAGCCGAGGAGCTCGTCCACCAGCTCGGCCTCCGGCGGGCTCGCCGCCCCGCGACGCGCGTCCTCGATCGCACGTCGCGCGAGCCCGGACCCGTTGCGCTGCGTCGTCGCGAGGACCGCGTCCAGGGAATCGACGTCGGCCCAGTTGTCCGCCACGGCACCGAGCACGATCCCACGCACGTCCCTCAGCCCCGGCGTCTCACGAGCGGCGTCGACGACCGCTCGCTGCACGGGCGCGAGCTCGACACCACCGCGCCACCAGGTCTGCAGCTGGGCGAGCTCCTTCGTGCGTCGCAGCACCACGCGCCTGCTGCTCACAGTGCGCACCTCCGGTGCGACCAGGCAGAGCACGTCGTCCGACGCGGGCAGCCACCGCAGCTCGAGCTCGCGCAGGGCGACGAGCCCCGAGACGACCACGCGCTCGCCGGCGAACCGCCTCGCCACCCGGCCGAGCTCGAGCCCGCTCAGGTCCGCGGCGCGCGTGACGTAGACCCCCCGCGCCGGACGCTGCCAGCTGCCGGCGCGCACCTGCCGCTCGGCCACGCGTGGGTCGAGGCCGGCGGCGACGACCTCCGCTGTCGTGACGATCCCGCCCGTCGTGGACGCCAGCGCGGCGATGGCGTCGATGCGAGGGCTGCCCATGGCTGCAGTGCAGCCGTGAGATCAGCGGTGCGGGACGCGCCCGCCCCGCGCTGTGGACCCCCGTACGCGCTGTGGATGCCCACGCGACCAGTGATCAACGCCAGGGTTCCGCACTTCTCGCGCCGCTGAGAAGTGAGCATGTACGGCGTTGATCAAGGGGTGCGGGCGGCGGCCTGCTGCAGGAGCTCGTGCAGCAGCGCGCCGAAGGACAGGCCTGCCGCCTCGACCGCCATCGGCAGCAGCGACGTCTCGGTCATGCCCGGCGCGGTGTTCACCTCGAGCAGCTGCGGCACCCCGTCGGCGTCGACCACCAGGTCCACCCGCGACAGGTCGCGAAGCCCCAGGGTCGTGTGCGCCGCGACGGCAGCCTCGGCCACGGCAGCCTCGACGGGGGGTGCCAGCCGGGCCGGGCAGAAGAAGTCGGTCTGCCCGGCGGTGTAGCGGGCGGTGTAGTCGTAGACCCCCGACACCGGCACGATCTCGACGGCCGGCAGCGCGCGCGGCCCGTCCCCGGTGTCGAGGACGGTGACGGCGACCTCGGTCCCCTCGACGAAGCGCTCGACGAGAGCGGCCTCGCCGTAGGAGAAGCACGACACCATCGCGGCCGGCAGCTCGTCGGGCTTGTCGACCGTCGTGCAGCCGAGCGCGGAGCCGCCGCGCGCCGGCTTCACCATGAGCGGCAGCCCGAGGTGCCCGACCAGCCGGTCGAGCACGGCTGCCGCGCCGAGCTCGCGGAAGGCCGCGTGCGGCAGCACCACCGACGCCGGCGTCGCGAGACCGGCCCGGCGGGCGAGCGACTTCGCGGTGGGCTTGTCCCACGCGATGCGGCAGGCGTCCGGCGTCGCGCCGACGTGCGGCACACCGGCGACGTCGAGCACCTCGCGCAGCGCGCCGTCCTCGCCCGCGCCGCCGTGCAGCGCGACGAAGACGGCGTCGTAGGGCACCTCGGCGAGCGTCGCCAGCAGCGACGCGTCGGCGTCCCGGAGGTCGGCCTCGACCCCCTCGTGGCGCAGCGCGTCGAGGACGCGGCGACCGGACTTCAGCGAGACGTCGCGCTCGTGCGACAGCCCTCCGGCCAGCACCAGGTAGCGCGCGGTCATCGAGATCCCTCTCAGTTCATGTCCGGTGCGGGCGCCTCGGCCTGCGGCCGGTTCGCGCGGGTGGAGCCGGCGGAGCCGAACGTCGCGCGCAGCTCGACCTCCTCCTCGAGCACCCCGCCGAGCCGGCGCACGCCCTCGCGGATCCGCTCGGGCTCCGGGAAGCAGTACGACAGGCGCATGTTGGTGCGCCCCTGCTCGTCGGCGTAGAACGCGGTGCCGGGCACGAACGCGACGCGCGCCGTCACCGCGCGCGGCAGCAGGACCTTCGAGTCGAGGTCGCCGGGCAGCGTCACCCAGACGTAGAAGCCGCCGGTCGGGTGCGTCCACGTCGTGCCCTCGGGCATCTGCTTGGCGAGCTC
>SCTD01000275.1 GCA_004299215.1 Frankiales bacterium
CCCGGTCGGTGCTGGTGACCGTCCACGACGAGGACCTCGCCCGCCCCGAGCAGCGGCCGTACGACGGGCGTGAGGGGGGTTGGGGCCTCGGCCTCGTGCAGGCCCTCGCCTCGTCGAGCGCGATGACGCTGCACCCCGGGGACGGCAAGACCGCGTGGTTCACGCTGCCGCTGGACGAGCCCGTGGAGATGGAGCCCGGAGCCGCGGCGAGGGTGCCGCAGGGCGGGGGGTCGACATGAGCGGGACGGACCGGACGGTCGAGCGCGTGCGCGGCCCGCGCGGGCTCGGCGGCGACGGGCACGAGACCGGCGCATCGGTCCCCAAGCTGGCCACCGGCATCTCCGGCTTCGACCACGTGGCGATGGGAGGCATCCCGGCATCGCGCGCGACGGTGGTCGCCGGTCAGGCCGGCAGCGCGAAGACCGTCTTCGCCGGGCAGTTCCTCGCCGAGGGCGTGCGCCTCGGGCAGGCCGGCGTCTTCGTGACGCTCGAGGAGCCGGCGGTCGACCTGCGCGCCAACCTGCAGACGCTCGGCTTCTCGGTTCCGGACTGGGAGGCCGAGGGCAGCTGGCGCTTCGTCGACGCCTCCCCCGTCGTCCGAGCGGGCGGGACCGTCGAGCCGTACAGCCTGGACACCCTCGCCGCTCAGGTCGGGCACGCCGTCGACCAGACCGGTGCCGACCGGCTGGTGCTCGACAGCCTCAATGCCGTGCTGTCCCTCCACGAGGACGTCGGGGTGGCGCGGCAGGCGCTCCGGTCCCTGATCGCCTCGCTGCGCGGGATGGGGCTGACCGTGCTGCTCACCGTCGAGACGCCCGGCGACCCCGGCGGGACCCTCTCGCGCTACGGGATCGAGGAGTTCGTCGCGGACAGCGTCGTGCTGCTGCGCAACGTCCGCGAGGGCACCTTCCGCCGGCGCACCCTCGAGGTGCTGAAGATGCGCGGCGCCATGCACCACAAGGGCGACGTGCCGTTCACTGTCGTCCCCGGTCGCGGCATGGTGGTGCTGCCGGTGCGCGAGCCGGAGCAGGCGGCGAACCTCGGCGACGAGCGGCTGACCACCGGCGACGCCGAGCTCGACGCGATGTGCGGGGGCGGCTTCTTCCGCGGCTCGTGCGCCCTGGTCACCGGACCGACCGGCACCGGGAAGACGCTGCTGGCGACGGAGTTCCTGTCCTCCGGCGCGGAGAACGGCGAGCGGGTCGTCCTCTTCGCCTTCGAGGAGACACGCGAGCAGGTGCTGCGCAACGCGCGCGGCTGGGGTCACGACCTCGAGCAGCACGAGCGCGAGGGCCGGCTGCTGATCCAGTCGCTCTACCCGGAGGTCGCGTCGCTGGACGACCACCTGGTCGAGATGAAGGACGTCGTCAGCCGGTTCGAGCCGACGCGCATCGTCATCGACAGCCTCTCCGCGCTCGAGCGCCTCGGCTCGCCGACGGCCTACCGCGAGTTCGTCATCGGCATCACGTCGTTCGTCAAGGAGACCGGGATCGCCTCGCTGGTCACCGCGTCCGCACCCGACCTGATGGCCGGCGCCTCGGTGACCGAGAGCCACATCTCCGGGCTCATCGACGTCATCATCCTGCTGCGCTACGCCGAGGTCGACAGCTCGGTGCGTCGCGCGCTCACCGTGCTGAAGATGCGGGGCAGCCGGCACGACTCGGCGATCCGCGAGTTCACGATCGACGACACGGGGCTGCGCCTCGGGGACCGGTTCGGTGACACCGGCGGGAT
>SCTD01000276.1 GCA_004299215.1 Frankiales bacterium
CGTCGCGCTGGCCCGCCTCGTCGGCGACCGGATGGGCGTGGTGCTGCGCGACGACCGGGCGCACGCCGCGCAGCTGCGTGACAGGGGATCACTCGCGCTGCTCGCGGAGGCGAGCGAGCTGTTCGCCGGCACGCTCGACGTGACCCTCGCCGGGACGCTGGCCGCGCAGCTCGTGGTGCCGCGCTTCGCCACGTGGTCGGCGGTCTACCTCCAGGAGGAGCACGGTCCGCGGCTCGCCGCCGGCACGCACCGCGACGAGACCGCCAGCGGCGAGCTGCGCGAGGTGCTGGTCGGCCGTGCCACCTGCGGCGTGGTCGACGACCTGATGGGATCGCTCGGCGACCAGCCGGTGCTGGTGCCGCTGCGCGACGTCCCGGCCGAGCTGGTCGCCGGCATCGGTGAGATCCTCGCCGTGCCGCTGGTGGCCCGGCGCCGGCTGCTCGGCCTGCTCCTGGTCGGGCGCACCACCGGCACCGGCTACGCCCGCGACGACACCGGCCTGCTGCTCGACCTGGCGCGTCGCGCCGCCCTCGCGGTCGACAACGCCCGGCTGTACGAGGAGCGGACGGCGATCGCCCAGGCCCTGCAGAGCTCGCTCCTGCCGCCGGCGCTGCCCATCGCGGAGCACGTCGAGTTCGGCGCGCGCTACGCGGCGGCCGGCGAGGGCAACGAGGTCGGCGGCGACTTCTACGACGTCTTCGAGATCCCGGACGGCCGCTGGGCGGTCGCGATCGGCGACGTCTGCGGCAAGGGGCCCGAGGCCGCGGCCATCACCGGCCTCGCGCGCAACGTGCTGCGGCTGCTCACGCGCGAGGGCACCCCGCCGCCGGCGGTGCTGCGCCGGCTCAACAACGCGATCCTCGACCTGGGTGACCGAGGTCGCTTCTGCACCGCCATCCTGGCGACCGTCGAGCCGACGGCCTCCGGGCTGCTGGTCTGCCTGTCCGCCGCCGGGCACCCTCCGCCTGTGCTGGTCACGGCGGACGGCCGCGCCTCCCTGGTCGGCACCAGCGGCAGCCTGCTGGGCGTCTTCGAGGACGTGCAGGTCGCCGGGGACGAGATCGTCCTCGAGCCCGGCGACACCCTGGTCTTCTACACCGACGGCGTCACCGAGCGACGCAGCGGCGACCGGATGTTCGCGGAGGAGAGCCTGCTCGCGCTGTGCACAGCGGCGGCCGGCAGCAGCGCCGACTCCTTCGCCGGTCAGATCGAGCAGTCGGTCCGCGACTTCAGCGCCGAGCAGTCGCGCGACGACCTGGCCGTCCTCGTGGTCCGCGCCTCCGGCTGATCACGGAACGGGCCACCAGGTCGGGGCGCTGCCCTCCGCGGTCGCCAGCAGCAGCACCGCGCTGACCGCCAGCACCGCCGCGACGGCGACCGCGCCCGCGGCGCTCGGGGTCGCCGTGACCAGCGCGTCGGCGAGCGCGCGCCGCGGCCGGCGGCTGCCGCGGCGGGACAGGTAGGCCACCAGCGCGATCACGGTCGCCGTCGCGGCCGTCAGCTCGGGCGTCTCGAGCCCGTTGACCGTGGGCTCGAGGAACCAGACCGCGGCCGCGGGCGGACCGGCGACCAGGGCCAGCAGCGGCACGCTCACGACGACGTCGAGCAGCGCGGCGAGCAGGTGCCAGGGCGCGCCGAGCACGGCCAGCAGCGGGTCGCGCCGGCGACCGCCGCGCCGGTCGCGCCGCAGGGCCAGCCGGTCCGCGCTGCGGGTGACCGCGCGCAGGATCACGACGGCGAGCAGGGTGACCGTGGCGGCGACGACGGGGGCGACGAGCGCCGCCGTGGCGACCACGGCGAGGGCGAGCAGCGCGGTGACGACGACCTGCAGCCCGCGGGCCAGGGGACGCCGCAGCCGGGGCAGGGCGTCGTACGCCTCCTCGTCCTCCGTCGGGGCCCACTCGGGGTGCTGCGCGAGCACGGTGGTCGCGTCGACGTCGCGTGGCAGGTGGAGCGTGCGCGTCACGGCGGACGACGGGCCGCCCAGCTCGGCGAGCAGCTCGGTCGCCGCGGGCCGGCGGGCGGGGTCGGGGTCGGTCGCCGCCTCGACCAGCGCGCGCACGTCGCCCGGCAGCCCGTCGAGGTCCGGGTCCTCGTGCACGATGCGGTAGAGCACGGCCTCCGGCCGACCAGTGCCGTACGGCGGCCGGCCGGTCCCGGCGTACGCCACCGTGGCCCCCCACGCGTGCACGTCCACGGCAGGGGTGACGTCGGTGCCGGTGACCTGCTCGGGGGCGAGGTAGCCGGGCGTGCCGACGACCATCCCGGTGCCCGTCAGCGCGGTGCGGGCGGCCGTCACGGTGGCCAGCCCCAGGTCGATGAGCTGCGGAGCGCCGTCGGCGAGCAGCACGTTGCCCGGCGTGAGGTCGCGGTGGACCACGCCCTGCCCGTGCAGCGCCGCCAGCGCGTCGGCCAGCCCGCGGGCCAGCGCGCGCAGCGCGGCCGGCTCCAGTGGACCGTGCTGCTCCACGTGCCGGTCCAGGCGGACGCCCGGGACGAAGCGCGTCACGAGGTAGGGGGGGTCGGCCTCGACGTCGGCGTCCAGCAGCTCGACCAGGTGCGAGCCGCGCACCCTGCGCAGCGCGTCGAGCTCCTGCCGGAACCTGCGGTGGGCGGTCTCCGACCCGTCCAGGGGGGTGGCGCGCAGCACCTTCACGGCCACGGCGCGCTCGTCCGGCGACACGGCCAGGTAGACGGTGCCCATGCCGCCCTCGCCGAGCCGGCCGAGCAGCCGGTGCGGGCCGACGGCCCCGGGGTCCCCGGGGCGGAGCGGCGTCACGGTCACGGCGCCTCCCGTCCGCGTGCAGGTCGTCCGACGCTAGCCGCCAGGCTGCGCCGTTCTGCTGCGCGCCGCGCCGCGACGCGTCACGATGATCGCGTGGGAGAGGGCACGCACGAGGACCTGCGGCGGCTTGCCGTGTGGCTCGCGCGCCGCCGTGAGGTCGACGAGGTCCTCGAGGCCCTCACCCGGTACGGCCCGACCGCCAACGAGCGGGTCGCCGGCCACCTCGAGGCGCTCGAGGTCATGCTCGACGCCGAGCGGGAGGCCTACCGGCGCTACGCCGAGGCCGCACCCCGCCTGGCGCAGCACCCGCTGCCCGCCGTGCTGCCGGAGGACACCGAGGCGCCGCCGGCCACCGTGCACTCGCTGCTGGCCGCCCGGCTGGTGCGCGGCAGCTGAGGCGCGCGCGGCGCGGGTCGGCGTCGCTAGGAGCCTGCGCGGGTGTGCGCCCGACGGGACACGGCAGCGTCCGTGACGTCGATCCGGCGGACCCTGCGCAGCGAGCGCACCAGCTCGCGGAAGCTCGACCCCCGCTCGAGGACGCCGTCGACGGGCTGGACGACCTGGTCCCGGTCGACGTCGTGCGACCACATCAGCAGCGTGGCGTCGCGGGCGACCCCGCGCACCGCGGCGCAGACCTCGAGGCCGGGCTCGCCGGCGACCTCCTCGGACACCAGGACGACGTCGGGGGAGTGCTGCGTGGCGAGCTCGACGGCTCGGTCGCAGGTGTGCGCGATGCCGATCACGCGGAAGCCGGGCTCGTCGGCCAGCAGCTGCGCCATCACGTCCGCCAGCCGCTCGTTCCCGTCGGCGAGGAGCACGGTCTGCGGCACGTGTCAGTGGTGCCCGGGTGGGCACCACCTCACGCTCACGAGACCGGGTGATCTGAGGAACGTCTGAGCGGGCGACGGGAATCGAACCCGCGTAGCCAGTTTGGAAGTCCGGCGC
>SCTD01000027.1 GCA_004299215.1 Frankiales bacterium
CCGTGCGCGAGGACCTTCTGCAGGCCGAGCAGCACGAGCGAGAGGTTCGAGGAGCCTTCGCTGTCTGCCACGCGGACGTCGAGGATGCTCGCAGCGGGCGCCACGCCGGCGTAGCGGCCACCGGACAGGCTGCCGTCGCCGGCGATGAGCCCGGCGACGAACGTGCCGTGCCCGTACTCGTCGCCGTCGTCGCCGATCACGCCGGCGTGCTCGACCCGGCCTGCCAGGTCGGCCACCTCGTCGACGCCGGTGTCCACCACGGCCACGGTGACGCCCGCGCCCTCACCGGCGGGCACCCCCATGCCGAGGACCTGACGAACGGTGGAGTTGGCGACCCCGGCGGCGGACGTCCCCGCGAGGTGCATCGGCCGGTCCTCGGCGACGACGAAGGACGGAGGCAGCACGGCGCCGGCCGGCAGGGTGGCGGAGACGCCTCCCACCAGCGGCAGCTCGGCGTCGACCGCTCCACCCGCCGCGAGCACCGCGCGGACGGCCGAGGCGACGCCGACGGCGCCGTCCTGCGCCGCGGTCACGACGACGTGCACGACCGGCCCCGGCGCCGAGGCAGTCGCCGGTGCGAGGAGGGAGAAGGCGGTCGTCGCGGCGAGCGCGAGCGCGAGCAGCGGGCCGGTGCGACCCCGAGCGGAGGTCGCCGGTGCGATGCTGCTGGCGGTGTCCATGTGGCGTCCTCGTCGTTCGGCGGGTCAGGAGCCGGGGAGGCTCCGCAGGGCAGCGAAGCGGTGGCTCTGCTCATCTCGACCGTTACGGGATCGGCTCCGGCCACTCGATCGGGTGATAAGGCACCCTGTCGAGGGGAGGGCGTCGTCTCGCTAGCCTCAGCAGTCCCACGAGTCCCGGAGGAGCACGTCATGCCGGAGTCCCTGCGCGTCGATCGGCACGAGAACGGCGTCGTCCTGCTCACCCTGGCGCTGCCCGACAAGCGCAACGCGATGACCGGCGAGCTGACCGCAGAGTGGGGCGAGGCGGTGGCGTCGCTGCGCGGCGACCGGTCTGTCCGCTGCGTCGTGGTGACCGGTGAGGGGAAGGCGTTCTGCGCCGGCGGTGACGTCAGCTGGCTGGCCTCGGAGCCGGACGCGAGCCCGGCGCAGCTGCGCGACCGGATGCTGCCCTTCTACACGACCTGGCTCTCGCTGCGGGCGCTCGACGTCCCGTCGATCGCTGCCGTCAACGGTGCCGCGGTCGGCGCCGGCGGGTCGCTCGCGCTGTCCTGCGACATCCGCTACGCCGGGCGCTCGGCGCGGATCACGGTGCCGTTCGCCCAGCTCGGCATGGCGGCCGGCATGGCGACGACCTACCTGCTGCCCGAGGTCGTCGGGCTGGCGCACGCCCGCGAGCTGCTGCTGACCGGCCGCGTCGTCGACGCCGACGAGATGCTGCGGCTGGGGCTGTGCAGCGCGGTGTACGACGACGCGTCCCTGCTGGAGCGGACCCTCGAGCACGCCGCGCAGGTGGCGTCGGGTGCGCCGGTCGCGCAGCGGTTCCACAAGATCGCGCTGGCCGACGGCGGGCACGCGAGCCTCGAGGACGCGCTGCGCTGGGAGGCGCTGGCCCAGCCGGTCACCCTCGCCACAGCCGATCTCCAGGAGGGGCTGAAGGCGCGGGCCGAGAGGCGTCCGGCGGTCTTCACGGGGGAGTAGTCGCGCGCCGGACCGCCCTGCCGTACGCGGTGATCCACGCGCAGCTGGAGGTGGATCTGGGCGCCGGACCCACCTCGACGTCCCCGTGGATCGCCGCTCGGAGCACCCCACGCACCACGGAGCCCCCCGGTGACCGGGTCCGTTCGCCTTCCCCTTGCGAACGGGCCCGGAGCGCCGGGGGGCTCCGTGCGAAGGACGCTACGAGCCGCCGCGGACCCCCGTCAACGAGCGTCCCCCACACCCTGTGGACAACGCTGTGGACGAGGTGGGGACGTGCCCGCGTGTTGCTGTGGACGACTCGGCGGAGGACCTGTGGACGGTGCTGTGGACCGTCGCCAGCACCCCCGCTGACCTGCGCGGACGGCGTGCACCGGCTGTGGAGGGAAGAAAGTTCGGTTCCCGGAGGCATCGCGGACGTCCACCGTCCAGCTGACCCTGCGAGGGGCCGGTCACCCCGAGACGGGCCGGTCCTCGACGAGTGGGGACGGTGGGAGTACGGCCCGGGCTGTCCGTGCGGCGGCGCGCCGCCGCGTACCGTGCGGGCGGTGGGGGAGCCGGCACCGGGGACGCGAGTACCTGCTCCCGGGTCAGCCGGCGCTCGGGGACCAGTCAGCGCTCGCCGGGCAAGCACTGCTCCCGGGTCAGGCAGCGCCGCTGGGGGGAGCCTCGCCGTCGGGGGGCGCCGAGTCCTCGTCACCGGCCGGGCCGCCCCGCGCGTCGTCGTCCAGCGTCCCGTCGAAGTCCTTGTCCAGGCTGCGCAGCCCGGCGTCCCAGTCGGTGCTCCCGCCGGTCGACCGGGCGACGAAGCCGGCCGGGTCGTCCAGGTCCGCGGCGGAGGGCAGCAGGTCCGGGTGGGCCCACAGCGCGTCGCGCGCCGCGGTGCCGCCCTTCTCGGCGACGGCCGTCCACAGCGAGGCCGCCTCACGCAGCCGGCGCGGGCGCAGCTGCAGCCCGACGAGGGTGGCGAACGTCTGCTCCGCCGGTCCGCCGGAGGCCCGCCGCCGGCGGATGGTCTCGCGCAGCGCGGCGGCCGAGGGCAGCGTGCCGGACGCAGCGGCGTCCACGACCTGGTCGACCCAGCCCTCGACCAGCGCGAGCGCGGTCTCGAGCCGGTTCAGGGCAGCCTGCTGAGCAGGGGTCGGCTCGAGGTCGAACAGGCCCTCGCCGACCGCGCGCTGCATCGACTCGGGGTCCGACGGGTCGATGGACCCGACGGCGCGCTCGATCGCCGAGGGGTCGACCTCGATGCCGCGCGCGTAGGCGTCGACGGCGTCGAACAGGTGCGCCTTCAGCCACGGCACCCCGGCGAACAGCCGCTGGTGCGCCAGCTCGCGCAGGCAGACGTAGAGGCGGACCTCGTCGACCGGGATCTCGAGCCCCTCCGAGAAGGCCGCCAGGTTCGCCGGCACGATCGCCGGCCGTCCGGGGGTCGACAGCGGCAGCCCTACCTCGCTGGCCGACAGCACCTCCTTGGCCAGCGCACCCAGGGCCTGGCCGACCTGCGCGCCGAAGACGAAGCCGCCGACCTGGTCCATCACGCCCTTGAGCGGGCCGAGGCCGGCCCCTCCGCCGAGGCCGCCGAGCAGCCCGGCCAGCTCCGGAGGCGCGTTCTCCATGCCGCCGGCGAGCCCCTGCTCCAGCGCGCTGCCCATGGCGGCGACCACGCGCCCGGCGACCGGGTCGACCAGGGCGCGCCAGGCCGGCGTCGTCGCCTCCACCCAGCCGGTGCGCGACCACGCCTGCGGCGCCGCGCCGGACGCGGGCAGCTCCGTGACCGGGTCCAGCCACAGGTCGGCCAGCCGGCACGCGTCGGCGAGCTCGCGCTCCTCCTCGGCGGTCACCGGGCGGTCGTCGGCCCGCGTCGCGCCGGTCGCGACCTCCCCGGCCAGGTCCCAGTTCACGGGCCCGCCGGTCCAGCTCATCAGCCGCTGCAGCTGCGCGAACACCGCACCCATGTCACCGCCGAAGGGCCCGCCCGCGCCGCCGAACATCGCCGACAGCCCGAACGGGTCGTCGCCGCCGGCGGGCTCCTCCGGTCGGTCACCGGGGCCGAAGCCGAAGGGCGGCCGGGTCATCGGCGAGCGCTCGTCTGCATGCGCTCCACGCTACGCCCGGCTGCGGGACGGGACCTGCCATGGTGATGCGCCGTCGGCGAACGCCCGACGGCGCTGGCGCCGGCGCCGGTGACGCCGACG
>SCTD01000277.1 GCA_004299215.1 Frankiales bacterium
GCGCGGCGACCGCCTGCCGCACCTGGTCGCCGCGCTCTTCACCGCGCTGGCCGAGGACGGGCCGCTGGTGCTGGTCACCGACGACATGCACTGGGCGACCCCGGTGATGCTCGAAGGGCTGCTCGACGTGGTCGCCCAGGTGCGCGGCCGGGTGCTGCTCGTGGCGGTCGGCCGCCCGGACATGCTCGAGCCGACGCTGGGCGGGTCGTCCCCGTGGTGGCGCGCGCTGCCCGAGGTCGAGGTGCTGCCGCTGCTGCCGCTCGAGCAGTCGGCCAGCGAGCGGCTGCTGCGCGCCTACCTCGGCAGTCCCACCGGGGAGGTCGACGCGTCGGTGCGCACTTCCCTGCTGAGCCGCGCCGAGGGCAACCCGTTCTTCCTCGCCGAGCTGCTGCACCTGCTGGTCGACCGCGGCGCGCTGGTGCGCGAGGACGACCGCTGGGCGGTCGTCGGCGAGCTGCCCGAGGGGCTGCTGCCCGCGGGCGTGCGCGCGGTGCTCGCGGCCCGCATCGACGGCCTGGACGGGCCGACCAAGGGCGTCCTGCGGGACGCTGCCGTGCTCGGCCTGCGGGTCACCGTCGACGGGCTGGTCGCGGTGGGGCAGGCCAGCGGTCACGGCGACCCCGAGCAGGTGCGCGTGGCGGTGGGGCGGCTGGTGGAGCGCCGGCTGCTCGAGGCCGACAGCGACGAGGACGCCTACCGGTTCGGTCACACGCTGGTGCGCGACGTGGCGTACGCCGGACTGGCCAAGGTCGACCGCGCCCGCCGGCACGCCGCCGCCGCCCGCTTCGCCGAGACCGCGCAGGCGCTGTCACCCGAGGCTGCCCGGTCGGCCGAGGCCGACGCGGCCGCGGCCAGCCACGGGGAGCGCGCTGTGCGCCTCGCCACCGAGATGGACCTCCCGCCCGACGACCCGGCCTGGGCCGGTCGTGGCATCGCGTTCGCGGCGCTGGCCCGGCTCGGCCACGACGCGCTGGGGCGGGACGACAACCCGGTCGCCGAGCAGGTGCTCGCGCGCGCGCTGGCGCTCGAGGACTCAACCCTGCCGCTGTCGATGGTGGTCCCGGTGCGGGTCGGGCATGCCCAGGCGCTGGCCGCGCTGCACCGGCTCGACGAGGCCGAGGCCGAGCTGGCCGGCGCGCTCGACGCGGTCGAGGACGGCGTACGCGCCGCGGCTCTCGTCGTGCTCGGCGAGGTGCGGCGCAAGCGCGGGCAGGTGGTGCCGGCGCGCGAGGCGTTCGTCTCCGCACTGGCCGCCGCGTCCTCGGCGGGGGTGGACCGGCTGGCCGGTGAGGCGCTGCGCCAGCTCGGTCTGCTCGACTACTTCGACGGGCGGCTGCGGGACGCCGAGGAGCGGTTCCGGCAGGCGCACGCGCTGGCCGTGCAGGTGCACGACCCGCGTGGCGCCGGCTGGGCGCTGCAGCACCTGGCGTGGAGCGCCACCACGCGCGGTGACTACGCGCTGGCCGACCGCACGCTCGAGCAGGCCGCCGAGGTGTTCAGCGACCTCGAGGACACCGGCGGCCTGTCGTGGGTCGCCGGGACCGAGGGGTTCGTGCGCCTGCTGCAGGGGCGGCTGTCGGAGGCCCGCGAGCTGGCGCAGTCCGTGCTGCCGCTCGGGCAGGCCATCGGCGAGCGCTGGGGCGTCGCGGCGCTGCTCACGATCGAGGCGCTGGCCGCGGCCGAGCTCGGTGACGTCGAGGCGGCGGCCGAGGGCGGCCGGCAGGCGCGCGAGCAGTTCGCCGGGCTGGGCGACGCGTGGGGCGAGTCGCTGGCGCTGACCGCCCAGGGGATGGCGGCGCGCGGCGCGGACCAGCCCGAGCGCGCGGTGCAGCTGCTCGCCGAGGCGGTGCGGCTGTCCGAGCAGGGGCGCTACCCGGTCACAGCGAGCCTGGCGCTGGTCGTCGCGGGCTACGCCGAGCTCGACCGGGGCAACCTCGGCGGCGCGGAGGCTGCGGCCTGGCGCTCGTCGGCGCTGCTGGCCGGTCTGGACCTGCACCCCTCCGGCACGCTCGGGGCCAAGGTGCTGCTGGCCCAGGTGCTCCGGGCGCGTGGCGACCTGCCGGCCGCGCTGGCCGAGATCGATGCAGCGCTGGCCGTCTCGGAGACGGCGGCGCTGCTGTTCCCCCGGCGGCAGGCGATCGCGCACCGGGCGGGCATCCTGCTGCAGCTCGGTCGGGTCGACGAGGCGCTCGCCGCCGCGCGCGAGGCGGCGGCCACCCCGAGCGAGGACGTGCGGGCCCAGGTGCTCGCGCTGCGCGTGCTCGGCTCCGCGCTGCGTGCCGTGGGCGACCGCGCCGCCGGCGACGAGGCCGTCGAGCGGGCGCTCGAGATCGCCCGCTCGACCGGTCAGCGGTCCGAGATCGCCGCGACGGAGAGGCTCCTCGCGTCATGACCGGCCTCCACGACCTGCCACCCCGGTGGGAGCAGCTGGTCGACGACCTCGAGGGGCTGGTCGTCGTCGAGCTCGACGAGGCCGCCGCGGAAGGGGCCCCGTGGCCCGAGCTCGGGGTCCAGCTGGTCGTGACCGTGACGCTGCAGGACCCCGACCCGGACGGCCAGCCGTACGCCGAGGAGCACGCCGTGCTCGGTCGCTGGCGCGAGGCGCTGGTGCGGGCGCTCGGCGCGAACGGCCGGCTCGTCGCCACCCTCACCGCCGACGGCGTGCGCGAGCACGTCGCCTACGTCCGCGACCCCGAGGTCGTGGAGGCCTGGGCGGACGCGCCGCCGCCCGGGCTGGGCAGCCACGAGGCGCAGGTCGCGCTCGTCCCGGACCCCACCTGGCTGGGCCTGCGGGAGATCGCCGGCCGGCTCGAGGGCGGCGAGGAGCCCCTCGTCCTGCCCGTGTGAGACCTGCCCCAACAGGTGATCCACGCGCATCTCGAGGTGGTTCCTCGGCACGACACCACCTGAGAACGCGCGTGGATCATGAGGGTGCCCGCTGGAGCAGCGGGGCTAGCGGGCGCGGCGGCTCAGGCGCTCGGCGTCGAGGATCGTGACGGCGCGGGAGTCGACCCGCATCCAGCCGCGGCCGGCGAAGTCGGCGAGCGCCTTGTTGACCGTCTCGCGGGAGGCGCCGACCAGCTGGGCGAGCTCCTCCTGGGTGAGGTCGTGGTGCACCCGCACGCCGTCGGCCTCCTGGGTGCCGAAGCGATCGGCCAGCCCGAGCAGCGCCTTCGCCACCCGGCCGGGCACGTCGGTGAAGATCAGGTCGGCCAGCGCGTCGTTGGTGCGCCGCAGCCGACGGGCCAGCACCCGCAGCAGCTGCTCGGCGATCTCGGGGCGGTCGCTGATCCACGGCCGCAGCGAGCTGTGCGCCAGCGAGGCCAGGCGCGCGTCGGTCAGCACGGTGGCGGTGGCGGTGCGCGGGCCAGGGTCGAACAGCGACAGCTCGCCGAACATGTCGCTCGGTCCCATGACCGACAGCATGTTCTCGCGGCCGTCCGCCGCGCGTCGCCCGACCTTCACCTTGCCGGACAGGACGATGTAGAGCGTGTCGCCCTGCTCGCCCTCGGCGAAGACCGTCTCGCCGCGCGTGTAGTCGGCGTAGCTCAGGGCTGAGGTCAGCGCCTCGCGCGCCTCCTCGGCCACGCCCTGGAACAAGCCGGCGCGCGCCAGCACGTCGTCGCCGGCGGTCTCCCCGGTGCTGCTGCTCAAGGCCGTCCTTCTCCCGCTCGGATGCTCCACCGCGGAGTGTTCCACGTCACCGGGCGGTCAGCGTGGACGGCCGGGCAGCAGGCTCGACAGGCGGCGCCGTCGCCAGTACCTCTCGAGGGCCGGTGCGAACCCCTCGCTGACGTACGTCTCCACCTCGTCCGGGCGGGCCGAGTCCAGGAACGACTCGAGCTGCTCGCTGACCGAGTCGACCCGCAGCGGGCGCTCGACCCGCTCCATCATCAGCATGAGGACGAGCAGCAGCACAGGCATGAGGAGCGCCACGGCGAGCAGGGTCACGTCGCCCATGATCCCCCGTCGCGCACGTCCTACGCAGGCGGGCGGCGATCAGGCGGAGGCGCTGGCGCGCCGCGGGTCCAGCGGCAGCGCGGTCAGGCACAGGGTCGGCTGCTCGCGGTAGCGCGCGATCAGCTCGCCGGTCGCCTCGGCGATGCGCCGGTGCAGGGCGTTGCGGTAGGCCGACAGCTGCGCCTCGGCGAGAGTGAGGTCGGCCTGCAGGGCGGCCTGCCCGTCGGCGTCCTCGGGGTCGACCGTGCGGTCCCACAGCTCGGCCAGGCTCGGCAGCGGCGGGATGTCGTCGACCGGGAGGACCTCGATGAGCGCCCGACGGCCGGCGCCGACGCGCTCGGTCGTGAGCACCGGGCGCAGGTGCTCCTGGTCCAGCGCCTTGCCCGACCCCGCCGACACGACGTCCAGCCGCGCCTGCAGGATGCGGCGCCAGTAGGAGACCTTGCCCTCCTCCGAGGTCAGGGCCCGGCGGTACTCGCGGAGCGCGTCGATGGACAGGTGCGCGTAGTCGGGGT
>SCTD01000278.1 GCA_004299215.1 Frankiales bacterium
CTCGACACGAAGGAGTTCTCGATCGTCAGGCCGGACAGCGTGACGACGCTGGGCAGGACCGGGGCGGTCGCACCGGGCAGGGCCGCACCGGGCAGGGCGCCCGGAGCGGGCGCCGCGGTGGCGGCGGTGCCGATCGCGACGGCCGGGACGGCGAGGGCGAGGATCGCGAGCAGGGCGCGGCGTCGAGCGGGCGCGAGGCGCATGAGGTTCTCCGGGTCGGGGGCGCGTGCCCACGAGGGCACGACCTGGACCCCTTCTCCTTCGGCCCCCCGACTCCTGCATGCGCGCAGGCGTGAGCCCGGTTACGCCTGCAGCCCCAGCGAGGCCATCCGCTCGGTGTGGCTGTCGGTCAGCCGGGTGAGCAGCCGGGCGATGCCGGCCAGGTCGCCGCTGCCGCCGACGAGCAGCTCGGTCAGCGCGTCCCGCTCGACCGCCACCCGCTGCGCCTGGATGAGCGCCTCGCC
This sequence comes from Frankiales bacterium, assembly GCA_004299215.1. GTDB lineage: Bacteria > Actinomycetota > Actinomycetes > Mycobacteriales > SCTD01 > SCTD01. Next base: position 465 of record SCTD01000278.1, read on the forward strand.
GACCAGCCGCCGGGCCCACAGCGCGAGCCGCCCGGCGACCGCCGGGTCGGCCTTCGTCGCCTCCCGCACCTTGGCCACCGCGAACGACGCCTGCCCCGTGTCGGCGAGCGTCTCGAGGATCAGCCCGCGGGTCGCGGCATCCGTCACGAAGGCGGCCACCTCGCGGTAGAAGTCGGTCGCGAGGCCGTCCCCGACGTAGGCCTTGATGATCCCCTCGAGCCAGTCGTTGGGCGGCGTGGAGTCGTGGAAGGCGTCGAGCGGGCCGACGAACGGCGCCATCGCCTGCTCCGGGTCGATCGACTCCGCGAGCATGTGGTCGTACAGCCGGCGGTAGTGGTCGTACTCCGCCGCCGCCATGCTCGCCAGCGCGTGCTTGTCGGAGATGCTCGGCGCCAGCCGCGCGTCGCTGGCGAGCCGCTCGAAGGCGGTCAGCTCGCCGTACGCGAGCACCCCCAGCAGGTCGACGGTCGCCTGGTCCAGCCGCGTGCTCATGGCGGCGATCCTGCCGTACGCCCCTCTCCCGCTAGGCTGGGGTCCACCGGGGCGGCGCTCGCCGCTCCGACCGTGTGCGCGGACCGCAGTCCCCGTGGCGCGCCGGACCCTCACGGGCCCCGTTGCGAGCCCCCTCCTGTCGTCGGTCGGCGCGACGTACGAGAGGCAGTCCGCTGACCACCGAGACCCCAGAGAACGGCTTCGCCGCGCTCGGCGCCAGGCCCGAGACCGTGCAGGCGCTCGAGGCGCTGGGCATCACCCAGCCCTTCGCCATCCAGACCATGACCCTGCCGATCGCGCTGTCCGGCCACGACCTGATCGGCCAGGCGCGCACCGGCACCGGCAAGACGCTCGGCTTCGGCGTCCCGCTGCTGCAGCGGGTCGTGTCGAAGGCCGAGGGCGCGGACGGCATGCCGCAGGCGCTCGTCGTCGCCCCCACCCGCGAGCTCGCCGTGCAGGTCGCGACCGACCTGGAGAAGGCCGGCAGCGTCCGGAGCATCCGGGTCGCGCAGATCTACGGCGGCCGGGCCTTCGAGCCGCAGGTCGAGAAGCTGCGCAAGGGCGTCGAGGTCGTCGTCGGCACCCCCGGCCGGCTGCTCGACCTGGCGCGCCAGAACCACCTCGACCTGTCCGCCGTGAAGGTGCTCGTCCTCGACGAGGCCGACGAGATGCTCGACCTGGGCTTCCTGCCCGACGTCGAGCGGATCCTCGAGCTGCTGCCGACCGAGCGGCAGACGATGCTGTTCTCGGCCACCATGCCCGGACCGGTCGTGACGATGGCGCGCCGCTTCATGAAGCAGCCGACGCACATCCGCGCCGAGGAGGTCGGCGAGAAGCGGACCGTCCCGGACACCGAGATCTTCGTCTACCGCGCGCACTCGATGGACAAGGGCGAGGTGCTCGCCCGCATCCTGCAGGCCGAGGGCCGCGGGCTCACGATGGTCTTCTGCCGCACCAAGCGCACCTGCGACAAGGTCGCCGCGGACATGGCCGACCGCGGTTTCGCGGCCGCCGCCGTGCACGGCGACCTCGGCCAGGGTGCCCGCGAGCAGGCGCTGCGGGCGTTCCGCTCCGGCAAGATCGACGTGCTCGTCGCGACCGACGTGGCCGCCCGCGGCATCGACGTGCAGGACGTCACGCACGTCATCAACTAC
>SCTD01000279.1 GCA_004299215.1 Frankiales bacterium
CCCGCACCGTGCTCGAGCTCCGCCCCGGGACCGACGCATGACGGACAAGCGCCCCGTCCCGCCGCTCGGCAAGCCCCGTCCACTCAAGCTCCCGAGCGTCGCCGAGCGCACCCTCGACAACGGCCTTCGCGTCCAGGCCGTGCGCCGCCCCGGCGTCCCGCTCGCCGAGCTGCGGCTGCGCATCCCGTTCGCCGGACCGAGCGGCAAGAGCGGGCGCGCGTTCACCGCGCAGGCGAGCCTGCTCGGGGACACCCTGCTCAGCGGGACCGACAAGCGCGACGCCGCGGAGCTCGCCGCCGACCTGCAGGCCCTCGGCGCGCAGCTGTCCGCCAGCACCGATGCGGACCGGCTCGGCTTCGGCGGCTCCGTCCTGGTCGACGGGCTGCCGGGGCTGCTGCAGCTGCTCGGCGAGGTGCTGACCGGCGCGAGCTACCCCAAGCGCGAGGTCGTCGGGGAGCGGGACCGGCTCGTCCAGGAGCTCGCCATCTACCGCAGCCAGGCTGCGGTCGTCGCGCGAGAAGCCTTGCTGCGCAGGCTGTACGGCGATCACCCCTACGGTCGCGAGCTCCCCGCGGCGGAGGAGGTCGACGACGTCAAGCCGACTCACCTCCGGGCGATGCACGCCAAGCGCGTCGTTCCGGCCGGCAGCATCCTCACCGTCGTCGGCGACCTCTCGCCGTCCAAGGCGATCAACCTGGTCGAGGCCGCGCTCGGCGACTGGACCGCCACCAGCAAGGCCGTCGAGACCCCGAAGCTGCCTGCGACGCCGAAGACGCCGGCGCTGCTGCTCGACCGCCCGGGTGCGGTCCAGACGACGATGCGGCTCGCCGCCAGCGCTCCCAGCCGGAGCAGCGAGGACTACGCGGCGTTCAGCCTGGCCAACCTGGTCTTCGGCGGCTACTTCTCCAGCCGCTGGGTCGCCAACATCCGCGAGGACAAGGGCTACACCTACAGCCCGCACGCCCAGGTCGAGCACCCGCCGGCCGGCTCGCGCGTGACGGTCAGCGCCGACGTCGCCACCCCCACCACTGCCGCCGCGCTGCTCGAGACCCACTACGAGCTCGGCAGGGTCGCGACGACGCCGGTCACCCAGGGCGAGCTCGACCAGGCTCGTCGCTACGCGATCGGCACCCTCGCCCTCGGCACGTCCAGCCAGGCCGGCCTGGCCAGCACGCTGTCCCAGCTGGCCGGCGCGGGGCTGGGGATCGACTACCTGCGCGACTACCCGAAGCAGCTCGCCGCCGTCACCGTCGACGACGCGCTCGCCGCCGGCAGCCGCTACCTCGCGCCCAACCGGCTCACCACGGTGCTGGTCGGCGACGTGGCCGAGGTCGAGGGACCGCTGCGCACCCTGATCGACCTCGAGCTGGGCTGATGCGGCCGGCGCTGTCCCGGGCCACCGTCGACCGCGACGCCAAGACCCGCGACGACGTGCAGGCCCTGGCAGAGGCCTGGGAGACCGCCCGGGTGCTCGTCGTCGACCACGGCCGCGCGCTGGTCGACGA
>SCTD01000280.1 GCA_004299215.1 Frankiales bacterium
GCCGCAGGCAGCACGGTCGCGGTGCCGGCCCCCTGCGAGGTGACGGGACCGGCCGGGGACTCTGTCGTGCCCGCGCCGAGGGTGGTGCCGGTCGTCGGCGTCGTGGTGGTCGTGGTGGTCGTCGGGGCAGCGGCCGCCGGCGCCGGGCAGTCGATCCAGAAGACCTTCTGCTTCGCGCCGCCCGGGGCGCTGTCGACGTCGACGGCGAGCTTGACGTGCCAGCCCTGCTTCGGGTGCGGGGTGACAGCCCGCAGCTCCGACAGCTGGTCGGCGACGCTGTAGGTGAACGTCGCGTCGCGGTCCTGGCCGCCACCGGCCGCGTCGGTGCTGATGGTGCGGGACTCGGTGTGCAGCAGCCCGCCGCCCGTGGGGGCGTGGCCGGTGAAGGTGATCGTCGCCGTGTCGCCGGCGTCGAAGCCGTAGAAGTCCACCTGGAAGGTGCAGCCGACGTGCGGCTCGTTGCCCCGGCCGTCGTCGAAGGCCTCGCCGTCGATCTTGACCGTGCCGTTGTTCCCCCGCGGGTCCTTACCGGCAGGGCGGCCCTCGGAGCGCTCACCGTCCTTCGCCGCGCCGGCCTTGCGGTCCTTGCCTGCCTCGCGGTCGTCCTCTCGTGCCTTGCGGTCCTCGCCGTCCTCCCGGTCACGGTCCTTGTCGTCCTCCCGGGCGTCGCGGTCCTTGTCGTCCTCCCGGGCGTCGCGGTCCTTGCCCGCCGAGCCGTGCGGAGCCGACCCGGAGCGGCCGCGGTCCTCGGCGCGCTCGGACGACCCCTGGTCACGACCCCTGTCGTCGTCGGCGAACGCCGCGGCGGGCAGGGCGAGAGCGAGCGCCAGTGCGAGGCTGCCCGCGGCGGCGGCACGGGTGGAGCGAGCGGACACGGGGACCTCCGAGTAGGGGAACCGGCTGCGCGCCGGTCGATGTGACCCTGCGTGTTGCCAGCACAACCCGGCGTGAAACCGACAACTGGGACAGAGTGAGGCAGTTCTCACCTCCGGGTGACTTGCGATCAGGATGAACCGGAACGAACTGGATACCGCCCGCAAGCCGCGTGCCGTCCGTGGGAGCAATCACGTGCACCTCGGCCGCGACCGGCCCCGCCGGCGGACGGCCGGGCGTGCACCGTGCAGTGACCTCGCGAGGTGCACGTGAGTGCTCCCGGGCCGCCGCGCCGGCCGGGCCGCGCACCGCGTAGCAAGCCGCCCGCGGGAGGGGGAGTCGCCGGCGGGAGGGCGAGCGGGCCCGCGGGAGCTCCGGGTGCGCGTGGGGGCGCAGCCGTCAGAGGCGGTCTTGCCGGGGCGCGAGGACCTCGTTGGTGACCAGCTGGAGCGCAGCGGCGATCGGGATCGCCAGCAGGGCCCCGAGCACGCCGAGCAGCGACCCGCCCACCAGCACCGCCACGACGGTGGCGGCGGGCGACACGTCGACCGAGCGCTGCATGATCCGCGGGTAGAGGACGTAGTTCTCGACCTGCTGGTAGACGAGGAAGAAGACCGCGCAGATCACCCCCGCCTGCACCGAGGTGAACAGCGCGACTGCCGTCACGAAGACCGCCCCGATCGTCGCGCCGATCAGCGGGATCAGTCCGGTCAGGAAGACGAGCATCGCCAGCGCGACGGCGTAGTCGACCCCGAGGATGCGCAGCAGCAGGAAGGTGGACAGCGCCGCCAGGCTGGCGATCGAGACGGCGCCGGCCACGTAACCGCCCACCCTGCTGAGGATCTCGTCGGTCAGCAACCCCACCCGAGCGCGCCGGCTGCGCGGCACCAGGCGGTAGGCCTGCGCCTTGATCGCCGGCAGGTTGGCCAGGAAGTAGAGCGTCACGATGAGCACGGTCAGCGCGCTGAAGAAGAAGCCGAAGACCACCTTGCCCACACCCAGCACGCCGCCGGCCGCGGTGACGCCGATCCGCTCGGGGTCGTCGAGCAGCCGCTCGAGCCGCTCCAGCAGCCCGAACCGCTCGTCCAGGGCGGCGATCCGCTCGTTGTCCTGCAGCTGGGCGACGTACTCCGGCGCCTGCTCGGCGAACTCCTGCGCCTGGTCGACGATCGGCGGGACGACGGCGAAGCCGAAGCCGGTGAAGAACAGCAGCACCCCGACCAGCACCACCAGGACCGCGAAGCTGCGCCGCATGCTGCGCCGCTCGAGCGCCTCGACAGCCGGGTTCAGACCGATGGCGAGGAACGCCGCCGTCAGGAGCAGCAGCAGCACCGACTTGACGGCGATGAGCGCCATGACGAGGCCGTACGCCACCGCGACCCCGAGCGCGGCGGTGAACGCCAGGCGGAACGGCGAGCGGCTGGACAGCGGCCGTCCCGGCTGGCCGAACGGGTTGTCCTCGTCGACCTGCGCCTCGATCTTGCGCACGGCGGTGTCGAGCAGCGGGTCGTCCGGAGGCGCCACCAGGGACGCCGCCTGGACGGCGGCGCTGCCGGCCTCCACGGCACCCTGCCGCGCCTGCTCGGCCCCGGCCCGGGCGTCGACCGCACCCGCCTCGGCGCGCTCGGCACGGTCCGCGGTGTCCTCGACGGCGGCCTCGACCTCGCCGACGCGCTCCTCGACCTCCTCCTCGACGGCCCGCTCGACCTGCCGCTCGAGATCGGGCTCCGGCTCGGAGCCCGAGGAGCTCTCAGTCACGGGGTGGGACGCGTGACCCGCCGGACGGCGGGGTGGAGCCGCCGAGCGGTGCGACCGCGGCGGCGACGGCGTCGCGCAACGTCTGCAGCTGCTGGGCGATCGCGTCCCGCTGCGCTGAGAGCTCCTCGACCTGGCGCCGTGCCTCGGCGATCATCTCCGCCGCCTCCGCCCGCGCCCGGTCGTGCATGACCTGGACGTCGGAACGCGCTGTCGTGACGAGCTTCTCGGCCTCGGAGCGGGCGTCGCCGCGCACGACGCGAGCCTCCTCCTGTGCCGCCGCCCGCTGGGCGTCGGCCTCAGCGGTCGCCTTGGCGCGCACGGCCTCGGCGTCCTGCTGCGCCTGCAGCGTCGCGGCCTCCGCGGCCTCCGCCGCCCGGGCCACCTCGTTCTCGCGCTTGCGCAGCGCGGCGTCGCGCTCGCTGCTCTCGCGCGCGGCCTGCTGCTTGGCCGCGGCGACGATCCGCTCGGCCTCGGCCTTGGCCTCCTCGCGCAGCGCCTCGGCCTCCTCCTCGGCCAGACGCAGCATCTCGGCCAGCCGGGCAGAGAGCAGGCTCGCCGGCTCGGGCTGCCCCGAGGCGCGGCGCTCCGCCGCAGCGAGGTGGTTCTGCATCATCGCGACCTGCTGCTCGAGCGCGACCAGCCGCTCGCCGTCCGCGGCGTGCCGCTCGTCGGCCTCCGTCAGCGCGACCTCGACGCGGTCGAGGTAGTCGTCGACCTGGCGACGGTCGTAGCCGCGCAGCACGACGTCGAAGCCGCTGGCCTCCCCGCCCTCCGACGTCACCACTGCGAGCTCCTCCGGGGCGTCCGTCGTTATCGTCATGGGCCTGTGATACCACCCGCGCGGCCCCCGGACGCGGAGCCGCGCGGGAACGGCCTCAGACGTCGCGGAAGCGGTTGATCGCCTCGAGGTGCGTCGCCCGGAACTCCTGCGCGGCGGGGTCGACGCCGAGCCCCTCCTCGGGCGCCAGGCAGAGCACGCCGACCTTGCCCTGGTGCAGGTTCTTGTGCACGTCGTAGGCCGCCTGCCCGGTGTCCTCGAGCGCGTAGGTCTTGGACAGCGTCGGGTGGATCTTGCCCTTGGCGATGAGCCGGTTGGCCTCCCAGCTCTCGCGGTAGTTCGCGAAGTGCGAGGAGACGATCCGCTTGAGGTTCATCCAGAGGTAGCGGTTGTCGTACTGGTGCATGTAGCCGCTCGTCGACGCGCAGGTGGTGATGACCCCGCCCTTGCGCGTGACGTAGACCGAGGCGCCGAAGGTCTCGCGGCCCGGGTGCTCGAAGACGATGTCGATGTCCTCGCCGCCGGTCAGCTCGCGGATCTTCTTGCCGAAGCGCTGCCACTCCTTCGGGTCCTGGGTGTTCTCGTCCTTCCAGAACCTGTACTGCTCGGCGCTGCGGTCGATGATCATCTCGGCGCCCATGCGGCGGCAGATCTCGGCCTTCTCCGGCGAGCTCACGACGCAGACGGGCTGGCCGCCGCCGTTGAGGACGTACTGCGTGGCGTACGACCCCAGGCCGCCGGACGCGCCCCACACCAGGACGTTGTCGCCCTGCTTCATCTGGCCGGCGTTCTTGCTCACCAGCTGGCGGTAGGCGGTGGAGTTGACCAGGCCCGGGGCGGCGGCCTCCTCCCACGTCAGGTGCGCGGGCTTGGGCATCAGCTGGTTGGCCTTGACCAGCGCGAGCTCGGCCAGGCCGCCGAAGTTGGTCTCGAAGCCCCAGATGCGCTGCTGCGGGTCCATCATCGAGTCGTCGTGGCCCTGGTGGTCCTCGAGCTCGACCGACAGGCAGTGCGCGACCACGACGTCGCCGGCCTTCCACTTCGTGACGCCCGGGCCGACCGCGAGCACGACGCCGGACAGGTCGGAGCCCACGACGTGGTACGGCAGGTCGTGCCGCTTGGTGAGCTCGGACAGCCGGCCGTAGCGCTCCAGGAAGCCGAAGGTCGAGACCGGCTCGAAGATCGAGGTCCAGACCGTGTTGAAGTTCACCGACGACGCCATCACGGCGACGATCGCCTCGCCCGGGCCGAGCTCGGGGGTCGCGACCTCGTCGACGTGCAGGCTCTTGCGCGGGTCCTTGTCGCGGGTCGCGACGCCCTCGAACATGCCCTGCTCGTCCTTGCGGACGACGACGCCGCGGTAGCTCTCAGGGACCTTCAGGCCCTGCACCGCTGAGGTGTCGCCGGACTGGATGGCCTCGAGGATGTCCTTCACGCGTGCCGCTCTCCTTGGGTCGTCTGCTCGACCTCGAAGGTTACCGACGCGTAGCAGAGGGTCGTACGGCGACCGCCTCCCGGCGCCGAACCGCGACCACGCCGGCCGCCGCGGTGACAGCCGCGAGCAGCGACAGCCGGACCACGTCGGGCACCTCGCGGGCCGACATCGCCTGCGTCGTCAGACCCTCGTCCTGCATCCCGCTCTGCAGGGCGAGCGCCAGCTGGGCTGCGGCCTGCTCCTGGTCCTGCGTGCCGGACTGCACCTGCGTCTGGGCCTGCGCCTGCGGCTGGGTCTGCACCTGCGGCTGGACCGCTTGCGCCGGCGGCGCCGGGGGAGGCAGGGGAGCAGGAGGCAGCAGCCCGACCAGCGGCACGGCGGCCACCACGGCGTCCGGTCGTGACGGGGACGGCAGCGGGAGGCAGACGACCCGGCTGGTCAGTCGGGCGACCGCGGTGGCGCCCAGGCGCACCTCGAGCGCCGCCTCGGCGTCGCCCTCCCGGCTGCAGGTGTAGGTGACCGGGAGGTCGACCGGCTCGCCGCGGCGCAGGTCCACCTGCAGGCGGTCCGGTGCGGTGAGCACCGCGGAGTCCGGGACCTCGACGACGTCGAGCGACAGCGGCTCGGTGGGGCGCGTCGCCAGGGCGGACAGCGTCGGCACCAGCTCGGTCGCTGTACGGCAGACGCCGGCTCCACCCGGGGCGGGGTCGATGGCGGGCGCGCACGCTCTGCCGGCCGGCTGCATCGCCCCGGTCGTGCGCGCGAGCTCGAGCAGGTCGGCCGCGCGCTGCGGGTTGTCGACGTCGTCGATCCCGACGCCGACGACGTGGACGCCGGCCCTCGCGTAGCGCTGCGCGACGGTGGTGACGTCGACGGTGCAGTCGGGCTTGAGCCGGGTGCCGTCCGGCCGCAGGAAGTTCGTGTCCGTGACCAGCACGACGACCGGCACGGAGCCACGCCGGAAGTCGGCCTGCTGGCCGGGGAGCACGGGCGGGGACGACCGGCGCTCGCCCTGGACGAAGCGGTCCGGGTTCGACGCGGACACCCCGCAGGCGGTCGGGAGGAGCGCGCTCGGCGCCTCGCCGCGGCCCTCCAGCGCCTGCTCGAGCGCGATGAGCTGCGCCTCGAGGCCGGAGCCGTCTGCGACCAGCGACGCGAGGTCCGCGCGGAGCGGCTCGCGGCCGGGCCCCACGCCGGTCACCCGGCGGTAGGCGAGCGAGGACGCGCCGCCCTTGAACTCGCCCAGCCCGACGGAGACGGACAGCCCGGCGCTCTCGAGCCCGGCGACCATGGCCAGCAGGTCGGCGCGCACCCGGTCGAGGTCGTCCGCCATCGACTCCGTGGTGTCGACGACCAGGAAGAGGTCGAGCGGGCTCGGCCGGCGCGGGGGGACGAGCCGGTGCTGCACCGTCGTGCTCTCGCCCACCTGCAGCCGGACCTCGTCGCGGGCGGGAGTGAGCGACGCGTCGCCGACCGGTGGCAGGGCGTCGGAGACGACGCCGCCCACGAGCGGCGGGAGGTCGTCCGGGACGGCGGCGGCCGGCCCGACGTAGCGCAGCAGGGCGTCGGACGTCCGCGCGTGGAAGGTGGGACTGCTCGACTGGTCGGCGGTCACCTGCAGGTCGCCGGCGTCGACCGAGGGTCCGACCGAGCGGAGCAGGCTCGGGACGACGCCACGACGCACGCTGACCAGGTGGACGTCAGCCGGCGCCTCGGACGAGGCCACCGTCGACAGGACGACCTTCCCGGTCCCCGGCAGGAACGGTGCGGCCGCGTCGACGACCCCCGGCGCCGGCGTCTCGTCGAACGTGGTTCCGCCGTCCTCGCTGGAGAGCACGACCGGCCCGCCGTCCTGGGCGCTGCTCGCCGAGAAGCCGAGCAGCAGGAGCGAGTCGTCGGGCAGCCGGTCGGCCACGAGCGCGGTGATGCCCCACCCCCGCCGGCGCTGCTCCTCGAGCGGAGGTGCGGACCCGCCGAAGGTCCGGCCGCCGTCCTCGGATGCCCGCAGCAGGCCGTCGCTCACCGCCCACAGCCGGTTGGGGGAGGTCGGGTGACCGGCGAGCAGGTCGATGCCGGTCGTGCTGCCGCCGAGGTCGGCGACGTCGACGCGCGGCTCCCACGTCAGTCCGCCGTCGACGCTGCCGAAGAGCGCGCCCGGGCTCGTGGGCGTGGTGTCCCCGGTGCCGGGCACGGGCAGCATGGGCAGGTCCGGCAGCGGCACCGGCAGTCCGGCGCCGCCGGCGGGGCCGTCCGGCGCGACGGCCGACACCGCGAGGAACAGGAACTCCGGGTTCGTGGTCGCGATCAGCAGGTCGCTCGGGGTGCCGGTCGCGGGGAGCCCCTCGGACCGGTCCCGGAAGGGCTCCTCCCGGCCGCCGTCCTCGCTCGCCAGGACGCGCGGTCCGCCGTTGCCGTCGCGGACGACGAGGACCAGCCGGTCGTCGCCGCGCGGGTCGAGCGGCACCACCAGCTCGACGACCTGCGCGGTCGCGACCGCGAGGGTGTCCTCCTCGGTCGGGACGTCCGGCAGTGCGTAGACCTCGCGCCAGCTGCAGCCGCCGTCGTCGGTGCGCTCGACGGAGGTGCCGTTGGTCGCGAAGCGGGTCGCGGGCTGCGCCGGGTGCACCGCGAAGGTGGTGACCGTGGCGCCACGACCGCCCGGCCGGACGGTGAACGCCGGAGCGCGCACCGCCTCCCAGCTCCCGATCCGGGTGACCGCGTCCTCGTCCGCGCAGCGAGTCGGGTCCGGGGCCTGGCCGGCGGCGGCGAGAACCCCCAGCGGGCCGGCGAGGGCAGCGGCGGCGACGACCGCGACCAGGCGGACGCGCAGGCGCCCGGCGAGCGCGCGCACGTCAGGTCGTGACGGAGCGTGCCGTGAACACGTTGCGCAGCAGCGGCCGGTCGAGTTCGGCGCTCTGCAGGAACGTGCTGCTCCAGACCATCTGCAGCCGGCCCTGCGGGTCGGTGTCCACCGACGTGGCCACCGAGGGCGGCTGCGAGGCGCCGGCCGGCGCGGCCGGGTCGTGGTCGGCGAAGTCGTACCAGACCGGTCGCGAGCCGGGGGAGAACAGCGCCACCTGGACGTGCCAGCCCTCGCCGGGAGCTGCGCGGGTGTACGTGGTCGCCGCGACGCGGCCGCGCGCCGAGACGGCGAACGCTGTGCCGCGGGCCTCCCCGCGCGGCAGGGCGAGGTCCTGCGCGGTGGCCCGCGCCCCCCTGTAGCGGGTCAGGGTGCGACCGCTCAGCACGAACAGCGTGCCGTCGGGGCCGACGTCCGCGACGGCCTGGGCGGTCCCGGGCAGGCGGGTGACCGCCCCGAAGGTCGCGCCACCGTCGCGACTGCGGTGGAGCGCGATGCCGGCGTCGTCCGTGCAGACGGCCCAGAACGTCGCAGCGGCCGGACGGGGGTCCGCCGCGACGTCGCAGGCCCCCGCCAGCGTCGTCTGGACGGTGACGGCCGTCCCGGCCGGGTCGAGCCGGGCCAGGCCCGTCGACGCCGCACCGGTGTTCGCGGCGGCCACGACCGCGTCCCTGCCGTTCGTGGCCAGGGACACCCGCGACGACGTGCCGCCGGGCAGGCCCGGGCTCACGACCGTCGTCCCGCCGTCCGCGAGCCGTCCCTTGCCGGCTGCCACCACCCGGTGCACCACGACGACGGCGCCCCGATCCTCGGCGAGCAGCGTGACCGCGCCCGCCGACGTCACGTCGCGCGCCGTCCCCTGGGGCAGCAGCTGCTCGGCTCCGCGCGGCAGGACGTCGAGGTTCTGCCAGGTGAGGCCGTCGTCGAAGGAGGTCCACGCCCAGGCCGAGGCGCGCGTCGCCGTACGGGCCCCGGGGTCCACGCCGACGGCGGTCTGCGTGTCCTCCTTGCGGGCGACCACGAAGCGGTTGCCGAAGCCGTCGACGGACACGACCGGGTCCGTGCCGCCGGGGGTGATGCGCCCCTCCAGCTCCGGCGTGACCATGACCTCGAGGTCCATCCGGGGGGCGCCCTTCGGCGTCTCCCGCGGGTTGTGCGCCACGGCCGGCCCGGCGACGAGCGCGCCGCCGGCGACCGCCGTCGCGAGGACGGCGGCCAGCAGGCGGCGCGGGGTCGGGGTCATCGGCTCGGGGGTGCCGGTCCCGGCTAGCCGAGCGGGCCGGTGTAGCGGAGGATGTCGATGCCGCGCTGGTAGTCGATGTTGTAGACGATCTCGTTCGTGCGCCAGTAGGCCGCGGAGGTGGCGCCGGCGAACGGCACGAACCAGCCGACCTCCTTGATCTTGCCGGTGTTCTTGGCGACGGTCAGGAACTTCGTGCCGGCCTCGTAGCCGCCGAGGGCGACGACGCCGCCGTCCTTCCAGGTCGGGTGCGCCTCGAACCAGTGCGGGGTGCAGCCGAACGCGCCGACCGGCGGGTTGCCGTCGACGAACGCGCCGTTCTTGTACTCGAAGCGGTCGACGGTCGTGAACTTCTTGGTCTTCTGCCAGTTCCTGGTGTCGACGACGTTGAACGTGGCCGAGTCCTCGGTGCAGAACTGAGCGCCGGTCAGCACGGTCTCGCCGCCCACGAGGGCCCAGCGGTCCTTGGCCTGGCGCGGCCACTTGTTGGAGTGGACGAACTCCTCCTCGTCGCCCACGGCGAGCAGCTTGGGCTTCGCCGGGTTCTTGCGGAAGTCGAGCAGCATGGTCGGGCGGGTGCTGGTCAGGACCAGGCCGGGCGCGACCTCGCTGACGTCGTGGGCCGACTTGCCGGGCAGGTCGGTCCGCCAGTCGCCGATCTCCTTGGGCTGGTCGGGACGGCGCAGGTCGATGATGTGGCCGTCGCTCGACAGGACGTACTTGCAGTCGAGGATGCAGCTCGCGGTGTGGCCGCCGAGGCCGTCAGCCGCGGCGATCTCGACCGGGTTGTCCAGCGACTGGATGTCCCAGACGTGCAGGACGTCGCCGGGCAGCTCCTCGCTGAAGATCATGATGCGGCCGTTGGTGGCCACGTCCTCGTTCTCGAACTTGAAGCCGAACGGCACCGGGGTGCCGACCAGCGTCGGGGAGACCGGGTCGGAGATGTCGTAGATGGAGAACGACTTCCACGACGTGACGACCATGTAGTCCTTGCCGTCACGCGTGAAGATGTTCGCGCCCGTGGCGGTGCCGACCTCGAACGGGACCAGCCCGACGTACTCGACGTTGGAGCTGGTGAGGCCGCCGACGCCGGGGACGACCGGTCCGGCCGTGGCGCTCGACAGGGTGCCGGGCAGCAGGCCGCCGACGAGGGCGAGGGCGGCGGAGGCCAGCGTGACGCGGCGCTTCGGGGACAGCTTCAACTCGACGCTCCAGGGCGCGGGGGAGACGGGACTGCCCCCTGGATTCGCCCTGTGTCGAGGATCTCCTGCCGGCTAGTGGCCCATGCCGCCCGGACCGGGCTCCACCAGCTCGACGAGCACGCCGCCGGCGCTCTTCGGGTGGATGAAGTTGACCCGGCTGCCCGCCGTGCCGCTCTTCGGCTCGTCGTAGAGCAGCCGCATGCCCTGGGACCGCAGGTGGTCGCTCACCTCGTCGATCGAGTCCACCCGGTAGGCCATCTGCTGGATGCCGGGGCCGTTCTTGTCGAGGAACCGCCCGATCGTGGTGTCGGGGGACAGCGGTGCGAGCAGCTGGATGTACGACCCGCTGTCCCCCACCGCGAGCATCGCCTCGCGGACTCCCTGCTCCTCGTTGACCTCCGTGTGGACGCAGCGCATCCCGAAGCTCTTCTCGTACAGCTCGATCGCGGCGTCGAGGTCGGCGACGGCGATGCCGACGTGGTCGATGTGCGTGATCTGCACGGGAGGCTCCTTCGGGACGGCGGGTTGCTGCTGGGTATCGTCGCAGGGACGCAATTCCGAGCTCAGGAGGTCCCCCGTGGCCACGTCCGTCATCGTCTCCGGCGCCCGCACCCCGATCGGGAAGCTGTCGGGAGCCTTCAAGGACTTCTCCGCCATGGACCTCGGCGGCGTCGCCATCAAGAGCGCCCTCGAGCGCTCCGGCGTGACCGGCGACCAGG
>SCTD01000281.1 GCA_004299215.1 Frankiales bacterium
AGCCGGGGCAGAGGGCGAGCACGCGCACGCCGGCATCGGCGTACTGCAGGTGCAGGGACTCGCTGAAGTTCGTCACCCAGGCCTTGGAGGCGCTGTAGGTCGCGGCCCGCCCGCCGGGCGCGAACCCGGCGACGCTGCTCACGTTGACGATCGCGCCGCTGCGGGCGGCGACCATCGGCGGCAGCGCGGCGTGCGTCAGCCGGAGGACCGCCCGGACGTTGAGGCGCAGCAGGTGCTCCTCCTCCTCGACCGGCACCTCGTGGAAGGCGCCCTTGGTGCCCAGGCCGGCGTTGTTGACCAGCACGTCGACGCCTGCGGCGCAGCGCTTCTCGACGACCGCACAGCCCTCGTCGTCGGCCAGGTCGGCCGGCAGCACGTCGACGGTCACGCCGTAGGAGCGCAGCTGCTGCGCCTTGCTCTCGAGGCGCGCCTCGTCACGGGCGACGAGCACGAGGTCGTGGCCGCGGGCGGCGAGCTGGCGGGCGAAGGCGGCACCGATGCCGGCCGTCGCGCCGGTGATGAGCGCAGTGGTCATGGCCGCGAGGCTAAGCCGCACCCCGCCTTACCGCTGCGTCCGGGTGAGTCAGGCCTCGGCGCGGACCACCGGGGCGACGGTCAGGCCGTCGCCGTCGTCCGAGCGGTCCACCACGACCTCGTCACCGTCCCGGATCTCACCGGCGAGCAGCGCTCGAGCGAGGGTGTCCCCGATCGACTTCTGCACCAGCCGGCGCAGCGGGCGGGCACCGTAGACCGGGTCGAAGCCGGTCAGGGTCAGCCAGTCGCGGGCGGCGTCGGTCACGGTGAGCGTCAGCCGCCGGTCGAGCAGCCGCCTGGCCAGCGAGCCGACCTGCAGGTCGACGATCTGCGCGAGCTCCTCGGTGCCGAGGGCGTCGAAGACGACGACCTCGTCGAGGCGGTTGAGGAACTCCGGCTTGAAGGTCGAGCGCACGACCTCCATCACCTTGTCGCGCCGCTGCTCGCTGGTGAGCAGCGGGTCGCTGACGAACGACGACCCGAGGTTCGACGTCAGCACCAGGATCGTGTTGCGGAAGTCGACCGTGCGCCCCTGCCCGTCGGTGAGCCGCCCGTCGTCGAGCACCTGCAGCAGCACGTCGAAGACGTCCGGGTGCGCCTTCTCGACCTCGTCGAGGAGCACGACGGCGTACGGCCGGCGCCGCACCGCCTCGGTGAGCTGCCCGCCGGACTCGTAGCCGACGTAGCCGGGGGGCGCCCCGACGAGCCGCGCCACGGAGTGCTTCTCGCCGTACTCGCTCATGTCGATGCGCGTCATCGCGCGCTCGTCGTCGAAGAGGAACTCGGCGAGCGCCTTCGCCAGCTCGGTCTTGCCGACCCCGGTCGGGCCGAGGAACAGGAACGACCCGGTCGGCCGGTCGGGGTCGGAGATGCCGGCCCGCGCGCGACGCACCGCGTCGGACACCGCGCGCACCGCGTCGGTCTGCCCGACCAGGCGCTTGCCGAGCTCGTCCTCCATCCGCAGCAGCTTGGCGGTCTCGCCCTCGAGCATCCGGCCGGCGGGGATGCCCGTCCACGCGCTCACGACCTGCGCGATGTCGTCGGGGCTGACCTGCTCCTCGACCATCCGCTCGGTGCTCTCGGCAGCCGAGCTCGCCTCCGCGATCTCCTTCTCCAGCGCGGGGATGTCGGCGTACGACAGGCGCGACGCGGTGGTGAGATCCCCTTCGCGCTGGGCCTTCTCGACCTCCGTGCGGAGCGCGTCGAGTCGCTGCTTGAGCTCACCGACGCGGTTGAGGCCGGACTGCTCCCGCTCCCAGCGGGCGGTCAGGGCGGCCAGCTCGGACTGCCGGTCGGCCATCTCGCGACGCAGCTGGGCCAGCCGCTCCACCGACGCCTCGTCGGTCTCGCGCTCGAGCGCCAGCTCCTCCATGCGCATCCGGTCGACCGCGCGCTGCAGCTCGTCGATCTCGACCGGCCGGCTGTCGATCTCCATGCGCAGCCGGGACGCCGCCTCGTCGACGAGGTCGATCGCCTTGTCCGGCAGGAACCGAGAGGGGATGTAGCGGTCGGACAGGGTCGCCGCGGCGACCAGCGCGGAGTCGGCGATCTCGACCTTGTGGTGCGCCTCGTAGCGGCCCTTGAGACCGCGCAGGATCGCGATCGTGTCCTCGACGCTGGGCTCACCGACCAGCACCTGCTGGAAGCGGCGCTCGAGCGCCGGGTCCTTCTCGATGTTCTCGCGGAACTCGTCGAGCGTGGTGGCGCCGACCATCCGCAGCTCGCCGCGGGCGAGCATCGGCTTGAGCATGTTGCCGGCGTCCATGGAGCCCTCGGCCTTGCCCGCGCCGACGACGGTGTGCATCTCGTCGAGGAAGGTGATGACCTGCCCCTCGCTCTGCTTGATCTCCTCGAGCACCGCCTTGAGCCGCTCCTCGAACTGCCCGCGGTACTGCGCGCCGGCGACCATGGCGGCGAGGTCGAGCGCGACGATGCTCTTGCCGCGCAGGCTCTCCGGGACGTCGCCGTCGACGACGCGCTGCGCCAGCCCCTCGACGACGGCGGTCTTGCCGACGCCCGGCTCGCCGATCAGCACCGGGTTGTTCTTCGTACGCCGGGACAGCACCTGGATGACGCGGCGGATCTCGGTGTCACGCCCGATCACGGGGTCGAGCTCGCCGCGGCGGGCGCGGTCGGTGAGGTCGACGCCGTACTTCTCCAGCGCCTTGTAGGTCGACTCCGGGTCCTGGGTCGTGACGCGGCGCATCCCGCCGCGGACCTTGGCGAACGCGTCGACGAGCGACTTCGGCAGGGCCTTGTGCTGCTTCAGCAGCTCGGCGACGTCGCCACCGGAGTCGGCCAGGCCGACCAGCAGGTGCTCGGTCGAGACGTACTCGTCACCCACCTCCTCGGCCTTGCTCTGCGCGACGTTCATGACCGCCAGCAGCGAGCGGGACAGGCCGGGCGCGGCGACGCTGGACCCGCTGGCCGTGGGCAGCGCGGCGAGCAGCTGCTCGGCTCGCGTGCGCACCTGCGCCGGGTCGGCGCCGACGGCCTGCAGCAGCGGCCCCGCGATGCCGTCGCCCTGGTCGAGCAGCGCGAGCAGCAGGTGGACGGGCGCGACCTCGGGGTGCCCCTCGGCAGCGGCCCGACGCACGGCCGTGCTCACGGCCTCCTGGCTCTTGGTGGTCAGGCGGTCAGCGTCCACGTGGGGCTCCTCTCGGGCGTCGGATCTGCTGCGTGCAACGGCAGCGGACTTGAGTCTGTTCCGCTCAACCATGATCGGGAGCCGCCCAGCCCTTGTCACCTCCGGCCGGCGAGGAGCACCGTGGTCGAGGGCGGTGGGACGCGCCGCCGGAGGGGGCTTGCCATGACTGCGATCTCGGACACCACCCACGAGCGGGACGTCGCTGCTGCGGCGCAGCGGCTGCTCGACGCCGCCCTCGGTGCGGCAGACCTGCTGGCGGTGTTCCTCGGCGACCGCCTGGGCTGGTACACCGACCTGCGCGACAACGGGCCCGCGACGCCGGGGGAGCTGGCATCGCGGACATCGACGTCGGAGCGCTACGCGCGCGAGTGGCTGGAGCAGCAGGCGGTGACCGGCCTGCTCGCGGTCGAGGACGACGGCGGCGAGCGGCGCTACCGGCTGCCCGCGGCGGCCGCCGAGGTGCTGACGGACCCGCACAGCCTGAGCTACGTCGGCCCGCTCGCCCGGATGCTCGCCGCCTCGGCCATGCAGCTGCCGGCGCTGCTCGACGCCTACCGCACGGGTGGCGGCGTGTCCTGGGCGCAGCTGGGCGACCACGCCCGCGAGTCGCAGGCCGACATGAACCGCCCCTGGTACGAGCACGCTCTCGCACCGGCGCTCGCCGGCGTCGGCCCGCTGCACGCGCGGCTGTCCCGGCCCGGGGCCCGCATCGCCGACGTGGGCTGCGGCGCGGGCTGGTCGACCATCGCGCTGGCCCGGGCGTACCCCGACGCGGTCATCGAGGGCTTCGACGTGGACGCCCCGTCGATCGCACTCGCCCGCAGCAACGCGACGGCGGCCGGCCTCGCGGACCGCCTGCGCTTCACCGTCCTGGACGGGGCGGAGCTGCCGGCGCAGGGCCTGGACGTCGTGTTCCTCTTCGAGTGCCTGCACGACATGCCGCGGCCGGTCGAGGTGCTCCGGGCCGCGCACGACGCCCTCGGGGAGGACGGCACGGTCGTCGTGATGGACGAGGCGGTGGCCGAGCACTTCACGGCTCCGGGCGACGAGCTGGAGCGGCTGATGTACGGCTTCAGCCTGCTGGTGTGCCTGCCCGACGGGATGGCGCACCCGCCGAGCGCCGGTACCGGCACCGTGCTGCGTCCCGGCGTGCTCGAGCGCTACGCACGGGAGGCCGGCTTCACCCGGGTCGACGTGCTGCCGGTCGAGGAGTTCGGCTTCTGGCGGTTCTACGAGCTGACGCGCTAGGCGCCACGCAGCCGCAGGGCGAGTGCCGGGCAGGCCGACACGGCGGCGCGGGCGTGTCCCCGGTGCCGGTCCGGCACGTCCTCGGCGGGCAGCACCGGGTAGCCCCAGTCGTCGAGGTCGATCAGCTCGGGCAGCAGCACCGCGCACAGGCCGTGGCCGTCGCAGGCGACCCAGTCCACGGTCAACCGGCTCATGCCGGAACCCCGACGTCGAGGCCGGACCGGCCGCAGTCGCCGGCCAGGTGCTGCTGCACGTCGTCGGCGAAGGTCTCCAGGGCGCTCCGCACGAGGGCGACCGCGCCGTCGGGGTGGGAGCAGGCACCGCGTCCCGTGACGAGCCCGCACCACCGGGACAGGCGGTCGAGGACGCCGGGGCTCGGCCGGCCGGCTGCCAGCTCCTCGACCGCGCCGGCCACCGCCGGCAGGCCGTTCGTGCACGGCCCGCACTGCCGCGCGCTCTGCGACGCCAGGTAGCGGACGACCCGGGCCGTGGTCGCCAGGCCGCAGGCGGTGTCCGGGAGGGCGACGACCAGCCCGGCACCGAGCGTGCCGCCCACCGCGCGGATGCCGTCGACGGTGAGCGGTACGTCGAGGTGCTCCGGAGCGAGCCAGCGCCCGGCGTAGCCGCCGACCAGCAGCGCCTGCAGCGGCCGGGTCGCCCCGCCGGCCGCCCGCAGGGCGGCACGCAGCGGCGCGCCGACCGGCAGCTCCACGACCCCCGGCCGGTGGACCGCACCCGTCACGGTGAGCAGCCTCGTACCGGGCTCGTCGGCGGTGCCCACCTGCTGGTACCAGTCCAGCCCGTGGCGGACGAGAAGGCCTATGCAGCCGAAGGTCTCGACGTTCTGCACCACCCAGGGGCGGCCGCCGGGGCCGCGCTCGGCCTGGGGTCGCCGGCGCGCCGCCGGCAGCCCGCGGCCGCCTGTGACGGCACTGACGACGGCGCTCGCCTCGCTGCGCACGTAGCCGGGCTGCAGCTGCACGACGCGCACCCCGAGG
>SCTD01000004.1 GCA_004299215.1 Frankiales bacterium
TGCAGGCCCGCCGGGACCGCTAGAACCCGATCAGCAGAGTCAGGCGGTCGCGTCGTACGCCGCCTCGGCGGTCTGGGCGCCGTCGGACGCGCGGATCGTGTGCCGTCCCGGCAGGTTGTTCGGGTCCTGGGCGGTGATCTCGCCGGTGAAGCGGCCGCGGGCGTCGGCGACCACGACCGACTGCGAGCCCGTGGGCGCGCCGGTCGGGTCGAGGTACTCGACGAGCACCTCGCCGCCGGGGGTCCAGCCGGTGCCGTTCACGGTGAGCGTCGCGCCGTTCGGGCCGGAGGCGGGGTCGACGGTGAGCGTCAGCGGGTCGACGGCCGGCGCCGGCGAGGGGGACGGCGTCGGGGAGGGCGACGGCGACGGCGGGATCACGAAGACCGAGGTCTGGGGGGCGGGTGCCTGCACCGCCGGCGGGCTCACCAGCACCTGCGGCGGCCGAGAGGGCGGCTGCACCAGCTGGACGTCCTCGGCAGCCCGGCCGGTGTCACCGAGCAGCGCGCCGACGCCGCCGGTGCGGCTGAGCAGGATGCCGAGGCCCAGCCCGAGCATCCCGGCGACGACCAGGGCGAGCAGCACCAGCAGCGGCGAGAGGAGCCGAGGCTCCTCGTCGTCGTCCCAGTAGTCCTCCTCCCCGTCGGCGGCGACGAGGGCGGCGGCGGAGGGCAGCACGGCGTACGCCTGGGCCTCCACGCGGCCGAGCACACCGACCCGGTCGGCCTCCGGCAGCGCGATGACGGTGAGCCCGCTGAGCAGCTGGTGCGCCCGCTGCTGGCCGTCGGTGACCTCGCGGCAGGCGTCGCAGGACAGCGCGTGCCGCCGGACGGTGGCGTCGCGGGCGGCCACCGGACCGCCCTCGCCGATCCGGGCCAGCGCCCCGAGGTCGGCCTGGTGAGCCGGCACGGCGAGGGCGGGCTCGTCGTCGACCAGCGGCAGGAAGGCCAGCCGCGCGCGCCCGACGACCTCCATCGCACCGTGCTCGTCCGTGCCGAGCGCCGCGCCGACCGAGGTCGCGGGCAGGTCGTAGGAGTCGCGCAGCAGCAGGGCGACGCGCTCGCGCTCGGGCAGCTCGTCGAGCGCCTCGGCCAGGACCTGCTGGTCCTCGTCGACGGACAGCACCCCGCCACCCAGCGGCAGGTCGGCACTGCGCGTGGCGACCCGGCGACCGAGCGCCCGGGCCCGGGCGAACCACCAGCCGACCGCGTCGTCGACGGTCTCCGGGCGGGCGGCGACCACCTCGACCAGGTCCACCGCGCTCTCCTCGACCACCTGCACCGCGGCGTCGGCGTCGCAGCCGATCCGGCGCACCGCGTCGTGGACGCGGTCGGCGTGCACGCGGATGGCGGCGACGAGGTCCTCGGCGGCGACCCCGGTCGGGACACCGGCCGGCCGGGTCAGCTCTGCCACGACTCCTAGCCTATGCGGCGTGCCCCCGGTTGATCTGCGCAGCGACACGCTCACCCGCCCCACCGACGCGATGCGGGCGGCGATGGCCGGCGCGGAGGTCGGTGACGACGTCTACGGCGAGGACCCTTCGGTCAACCGGCTCGAGGAGCAGGTCGCCGACCTGTTCGGTCACGAGGCGGCGGTCCTCGTGCCGAGCGGCACGATGGGCAACCAGATCGGTCTGCGCCTGCTGGTGCCGCCGGCCGAGGAGCTGGTCTGCGACGCCGACTCGCACGTCGTGACCTACGAGCACGGCGCGCCCGCGCTGCACGGTGGCATCCAGACCCGGACCCTGCCGGGCGGGCTGCTGGATGCCGACGAGGTGGCGGCCTTCCTGCGACCGCCCGGGTGGGGCACCGTCGCGACCTCCGCGGTGAGCGTCGAGCAGACGCACAACCGGGGCGGGGGAGCGGTGCACCCGCTGCCGGTGCTGCAGCGACTGCGCGAGGTCACCGCCGCTGCCGGGGTGGCGATGCACTGCGACGGCGCGCGGATCTGGAACGCGGCGATCGCCTCGGGCACCGACCTCGAGGAGTACGGCCGGCTGTTCGACACGCTGTCGGTCTGCCTGAGCAAGGGCCTCGGGGCACCGGTCGGGTCGCTGGTCGTCACCGACGCCACCCGGGCGGCCCGGGCGAGGGTGATGCGCAAGCGCCTGGGCGGCGGGATGCGGCAGGCAGGGGTCCTCGCGGCCGCGGGGTCGTACGCCCTGGAGCACCACGTCGAGCGGCTGGCCGACGACCACCGGCGGGCGCAGCTCATCGCCGACGCGCTCGACGTCGGCCCGGTCGACACGAACATCGTCGCGGTGCAGGTCCACGACGCGGTCGCCGTCGCGGCCGCCGCTCGAGAGCACGGTGTGCTGGTCTCGGTGGTCGGCCCGCGCACGATCCGGCTGGTGACCCACCTGGACGTGGACGACGCCGGCGCCCAGAGGGCGGCCGGCGTCGTCGGGGAGCTGCTCGCCCGTTAGCTCAGGTGGTGCCCCTCGAGCAGGCCGAGGGAGCCGCTCGGGTCGGCGCACCAGGCGCCGTCCATGAACGTCGTCTCGCCGACGCGGGTGATGCCGTACTGGATCTGCTTGGGCGTGCGGGTGTCGACCGCGCCCTTGCCCTCGGTGTACTCGTAGACGTCGAAGCCGCGGGCCAGGTCGTTGGCGTAGAGGTACTTCGGGTTCTTGTACTGCTTGGCGCTCCACGTGTCGGCGTCGACCGGCGTGAAGGACGCGACGTCGGCCGGGATGCCGACGCGGCTGGTGATGTCGACGATCCGGACGCCGGCGGCGTAGCCGGCGTTGGAGAAGGTCGTGCCGGTGGGGCCGTAGTCCAGGACGTGCGCGGTGCAGGTGACGTTGCCGCTGTTGGTCGTGGAGGTCAGCGAGTCGACCGGCGAGAAGGCGTAGTAGCCGGTCTTCACCGGGACGGCCTCGTTGGTGACGTCGTAGATGTGCACGCCGCCGACGTTGCAGACGCCGTTCGCGGCCGCGCCGGCCTGCTCGTCCGTGACGTAGAGGTGCGTCTCGTCGGGGCTCAGGTCGGCACCGTGGCTGATGTTGATCGCGGGGTCCAGGATCGTCGTCGAGATGGACGGCTTCGACGGGTCGGTCGTGTCCAGGATCAGCGTCTGGGTGATGGCGGCGCTGTAGGCCCGGTCGCCCTTGTTGTTGAAGTCGATGTCGTGGCTGGACAGGCCGGTCGGCAGCGGGAGGGTGAAGACCTCCTTGATGGCGCGCACGTTGCGCACGTCCAGCACGTTGATGCGGCCGAGCTGCGAACCGGGCGCGTCACCGGCCTTCGGGGTGAGCTCGGAGTCGCTGACGTAGAGCCACTTGCCGCTCGGGTGCAGCGTGGTGTTGTGGGCGCCGTAGGCGATCGGCGCGAAGCCGACGCTGCGCGGCTTGCGCGGGTTGCTGATGTCGATCGCGATCACGCCGAGCGCGGGGGCGACACGGGCCTGCTCGAAGCAGACCGCGTCCTTGACGCTGCCGTCGACGCCCAGGAAGACGGTCGTGCCGGTGATCTGCACGTCGTTCTGGCTGACGGGGCACGGCAGGAAGCCCACCAGCGGCGGCTTGGCCGGGTTGGCGGTCAGGTCGAACAGGCGGAGCCCGCCCATGGAGCCCTGGGCCGGCACGACCGCGTAGTCGCGCTTCTTGATCGTGACGAACTCGAGGTCGGTGCCGCCGGTGTAGGACCAGTTCGACACCGGGGTCAGGTCGACACCCGTGCCCGAGGCGGGCGTGCCCTGCCGGCCGGCCTCCTCCGGGAAGGCGACCGAGGGCGCGAGGTCCGCCGAGGCGGCCAGCGGGGCGAGCAGGACGGTGGCGGCTGCCAGCGGCAGCAGGGAGCGAAGGCGCATGGGGCCTCCTTCGCCCCCGGAGGCGGATCTCCTGCTAGACCTTCCGGCCGACCATCGGCGGCAGCTCCCGGCAGGCGGCCGCGAGCTCGTCCAGCGCCTCGCCGAAGAGCGCCTGCGGGCCGTCGCAGAGGGCGGCCGTCGGGTCGGCGTGCACGTCGATCATCACCGCGTCGGCGCCGACCGCGATCGCGGCGCGGGTCAGCGGGACCACCAGGTCGCGCTTGCCGGCGCTGTGCGAGGGGTCGACGACGATCGGCAGGTGCGAGAGCGCGTGCACCATCGGCACGGCGCTCACGTCGAGGGTGTTGCGGGTGGCGGTCTCGAAGGTCCGGATGCCGCGCTCGCAGAGCACGATGTCGAGGTTGCCGCGCTGGGCGATGTACTCCGCGGCCATCAGCCACTCCTCGTACGTCGCCGTCAGCCCGCGCTTGAGCATCACCGGCTTGCGCACGCCGCCGACAGCCTGCAGCAGCGGGAAGTTCTGCATGTTGCGGGTGCCGATCTGGAGCATGTCGGCGTGCTCGGCGACGACCGCGACGTCCTTGGGGTCGACCACCTCGGTGACGACCGGCAGCCCGGTGCGCTCGCGCGCCTCGGCCAGGATCTCCAGCCCCTTCACGCCGAGCCCCTGGAAGGCGTACGGCGAGGTGCGCGGCTTGTAGGCGCCGCCCCGCAGCATCGTCGCCCCGGCGGCCTTGGCCATGTCGGCCGCCTCGAAGGTCTGCTCGGCGGTCTCGACGGCGCACGGCCCGGCGATGAGCACGAAGGTGTCCGGGCCGATGTGGACGTCGCCGCGCGGGCCGACGGTGATCGTCGAGGCGTCCGGATGGTTCTCCCGGCTGACCAGCTTGTAGGGCTTGGAGACCCGGACGACCTCGACCACGCCGGGCATCGCCCGCAGGTTGAGGCCCTGGAAGGCCACCACGTCGCCGACCAGGCCGATGATCGTCCGCTGCACGCCGCGGCTGACGAACGCCGAGCCACCGGCGCCCTCGACCCGGCGGACGACGCCGTCGATCTCCTCTGCGGCAGCGCCGGGGCGCATCACGACGACCATGCCGTCGACGCTAGTCGAGCGTCGCCTGCAGGCCCGTCCGGGGCGGTGGTGGATGCCCGCTCGGAGGGGAGCAGACTCGGGCAGGTGAGCACGCCGTTCAGCCGCCCGTTCGACCGGATCGGAGCTCGGCGGCGGGCCGAGGGGCTGGCGCCCGGACGGCTGCCTCCGGGCCAGTA
>SCTD01000282.1 GCA_004299215.1 Frankiales bacterium
GTCGCGGAGCAGGCGATCCTGCGCCGGCTGGTCGAGGCCGGCACCCGCATCGTGCAGCTCGGCTACGGCGCGGCCGGCGCCGGCGGCGTCGACGACGTCGTCGACCGGGCGCAGCAGTCCATCTACGACGTGACCGAGCGGCGCAGCAGCGAGGACTACACGCTGCTCGAGCAGCTCATGCAGCCGACGATGGACGAGCTCGAGGCGATCGGCAGCCGCGGCGGGTCGATGTCCGGCGTGCCGACGGGGTTCGCCGATCTCGACGGGCTGACCAACGGACTGCACCCCGGCCAGCTCATCGTCATCGCCGGGCGCCCGGGTCTCGGGAAGGCGCTCGCGCTCGACACGCCGCTGCCGACACCGACCGGCTGGACGACGATGGGCGAGGTGCAGGTCGGCGACCTGCTGCTCGGTGCCGACGGCACGCCGACGCGGGTCACGGGCGCGACCGCGGTCATGCAGGGACGGCCGTGCTTCGAGGTGGTGTTCTCCGACGGCACGCGCGTGGTCGCCGACGCGGAGCACCAGTGGCTGACGCACACCCGCGCATCGCGGCGCGGCCGTGGCGGCGCTCCTGCGATCCGCACGACGGCGGAGATCGCCGAGACCGTCCGCTGCGCGACGGCGGACGCGCGCGCAAACCACTCGATCGCCACGTGCGGTGCGCTGCAGCTGCCGGAGGCGGAGCTGCCGCTCCCGCCGTACGCGCTCGGGGTGTGGCTGGGTGACGGGCACTCGGCAGGGGCTCGGGTCACGACGAACGACCCGGAGATCGTCATGCACCTCGAGGCCGAGGGTCTCGTGGTCTCGCAGCAGTCCGGGACGATGCTCTACGGCCTCCAGCTACCGACCGAGGCGATCGCTGGGCGCATCTGCGTCGTGTGCGGCGACGCGTTTCTCCCCCGCGCGTCGAACGTCGTCACCTGCGGGCGGTCGTGCGGTGGCCGCGCCAAGGGGCATGGCGGCCTGGCGACCTGCGCGGACTGCGGTGGCCCGTCCTCTGGGCTGGCTCGCTGTGCTTCGTGCCGGGCCGACCACGGCACCGTTCAAGCGCTGCTGCGCAAGGCGGGCGTGCTGAACGACAAGCACATCCCGACGGAGTACCTCAGGGCGTCAGAGGCGCAGCGCCGGGCGCTGCTCGCCGGGCTGATGGACACGGACGGCACGGTCACCCCCACCGGCAACCTGCAGTTCGCGGTGACCAGCGAGCGGCTGGCGCACGACGTGCACGAGCTGGTGCTGAGCCTGGGCTACCGCTGCTCGATGACGACCAAGCCGGTGAAGGGCCGTACCCCCGCATCGTCCACCTGCTTCACGCTGAACTGGACGACCGACGACCGGACCTTCCGACTCGAGCGCAAGCACTTGCTGCACAAGGAGCGCTCGCGTTCCACGGCTGCTCGTACCGGTCTGCGCTGGATCACCTCGGTCACCCGCATCGTCTCCGTGCCGGTCCGCTGCGTCGAGGTCGACAGCGCCGACCACCTCTACCTCGCGACGCGCGCGATGATCCCGACCCACAACTCGACGATGGGCCTCGACATCGCCCGATCGGCCTCGGTCAAGCACGGGCTGCCCGCCGCGATCTTCTCGCTCGAGATGAGCAAGACCGAGATCACCATGCGCCTGCTGTCGGCCGAGGCGCGGGTCCCGCTGCACCACATGCGCTCCGGCACGATGACCGACGACGACTGGGCGCGGCTCGCCCGCCGGATGGGCGAGGTCGCCGAGGCGCCGCTCTACATCGACGACTCGCCGAACCTCACGATGATGGAGATCCGCGCGAAGGCGCGCCGGCTCCGGCAGCGCAACGACCTGCAGCTCATCGTCATCGACTACCTCCAGCTGATGAGCGGCAACAAGAAGGCCGAGAACCGCCAGCAGGAGGTGTCCGAGCTGTCGCGCTCGCTGAAGCTGCTGGCCAAGGAGCTCGAGATCCCGGTCATCGCGATGAGCCAGCTGAACCGCGGCGCCGAGCAGCGCACCGACAAGAAGCCGCAGATCGCCGACCTGCGCGAGTCCGGCTGCCTTCCTGCCTCGACCAGGGTGATGCGTGCCGACACCGGCGCCGAGGTCACCCTCGGGGAGCTGTTCGCCTCCGGCGCGACGGACGTCCCGGTCTGGAGCCTCGACGACTCGCTGCGCTACGTCCGCCGGCACCTGACGCACGTGTTCTCCACCGGCCGCAAGGAGGTCTTCCGGCTCCGGCTCGCCTCCGGCAAGTCGGTGACCGCGACGGCGAACCACCCCTTCCTGACCTACGACGGATGGCGTCCGCTCGGCGAGCTCGCTCCCGGCAGCCGCATCGCGGTGCCGCGACACGTGCCCGCCCCCGAGCTCGAGACCGCGTGGTCCGACGACCAGGTGCGCGAGCACACGCTGCGTACCGCTGTCCTCGGCACCCAGGACCGGGCCGCCGCAGCCGCGGTCGCCCACCTGCCGAAGAAGCAGATCCGCGTCTTCCTGCGCATGCTCTGGCAGTCGATCGGGTCGCTGCCGACCGGCGGCTGGCCGACGCTGCGCGCTCCGGGTGAGCTGCTGGACGACGTGAGCCGGCTGCTGCTGCGCTTCGGCATCTCGGTCTACGTCTCCGCATCTCGCGAGGAGCTCGTCATCGTGGAGGCCGCCGACCGCAAGCGCTTCCTCACCGAGATCGCCCTCGCCGCGCGTGCCGAGGGCCCGCTGACGGGCGTTCCGGACACCGTGCCCGAGCAGGTCTGGGAGCGGGTGCGCGAGGCGATGCTCGGGCGGGTGCCGGCCCCCGCCGGCTCCCTGCCGGGGCTGGTCGGCGAGCTGCAGGCGGCCGAGCTCGAGCTGGCCGCCACCAACGACGTGCTGTGGGACGAGGTCGTCGCGATCGACGCACGGGGCGAGGAGGAGGTCTTCGACGCGACCGTGCTCGGGACCCACAACTTCATCGCCGACGGCATCGCGGTGCACAACTCGATCGAGCAGGACGCCGACATGGTGATCCTGCTGCACCGCGAGGACGCGTACGAGAAGGAGAGCCCGCGCGCGGGTGAGGCCGACTTCATCGTCGCCAAGCACCGCAACGGGCCGACCGCCACCATCACCGTCGCGTTCCAGGGCCACTACAGCCGCTTCGTCGACATGAACCCGGGCTGAGGGCTGAGCTCGGTCCCTTCCGCCACCTGATCCGGGAGAGCGCACGGTCGCGCAACGCTCCCGGATGGTGTGGTCGCTGCGACCGCGATCTCCGACCTGTCGGCGACCATCCGATCCGGGAGCGCCCGCACCGGCGCAGCTCTCCCGGATGGTGTGGCGGAGAGTCCGGTCTTCAGTCCGGGCGGCCCTCCGGTCGCTCGCCTGCTCGCCTCATCGGCGCCGAGGTCGTGCAACTACGGGTGCATCTCGTACCCGCCGGCGTGACCCTGCGCCTGCTCCCACACGTGGCGGTAGCGGTCGACGTCGTTCGCCGGGGCGCGAACGTGGTCCAGCGCCCACAGCCGCTGGGCCTTGGTGGCCGACGACTTCCCGTGCAGCTCGACGGCATAGGTCGAGAAGTCGCGGACCAGCACGTCGAAGACCTGGTCGACCACCCGCCGGTCCACGTCCGTCAGCGCCGCCTGCTCGAGGATCAGCTGCCCGTAGACGACCACCGTGAACAGCTCGCCGAGCACCA
>SCTD01000283.1 GCA_004299215.1 Frankiales bacterium
CCGCACCACGCTCACCGGGCTCGAAGGCGCCCGCATCCACTGCGGACACGGCGTCTTCACCCACAACCTCATCAAGATCGGAGCCCTGGCCGCCTGACAGGGCCTGGAAGCGAGAACCTCTGGCCACCGCGGACATCACGCGATCCAAGACCAGCCACGAGCCAGCGGGCCGCCGCGCCTACGACCCCTTTTTCAGGTCGAAGTAGCTAGTTGTTGTTGCCCGCGACGATGAGGCCGAGGAGCAGAGCGAGGCTGCTGCTGACGAGCAGTACCGACCAGAGCAGCTGGCGAAGTCTCGGGTGGCGCTGCCTGTGCGCGGGAACCGCCCACAGGACGAGCAGCACCAATGCAGACCCGGCGATGAGCGCGGGCGCAATGAAAAGGCCGAAGACGAACAGCACGTCGTAGCCCATGACCGCACGGTAGTGGCGGCTCTGTGGTGCGCGTAGTCGGTTCCTCGCGGTCCGAGACGTCCGCTGATAGGGGCCTGAGGCGAGCTCCGGCGTCAGACGGCTGGCGGCTGGCGGCTGGCGGGATCAGAAGGGCGGATTGTCGTCGTCCCAGTCCCAGGTCTGCTTCGGCGCAGGCGGGGGTGGCGGCTCGGGTGGACGGATCCGGTCGCTCAGGGGCATGTCGGATTCGCCGTCGGTCTCCGGGCTCACCGGTTTCACTCTCGGTGGTCGGGGTGGTGGCGCTTCTGCGTAGAGGTCGACCCTCGGGGGTGGCGCCCAGGGTCCGGGTCGCTCGTAGGTCTGGTGCAACCGGCTGTGCCAGGTCACGCTGCCGTCGGGGTGTCGGGTGAGGATCCAGTGGCCGCTGGTCTTGGCGTTGTGGCAGCGGCGGGACAGCGGGCCGAGGTTCTTGGCGTTGGTCTTGCCGCCCGCGGCGTAGGGGTCGAGGTGGTCGCGGTCGTAGCGGCGGCTGCTGCATCCGGGGCCGCAGCAGTGGACGTCACGGATGTCGACGAGCCGGGCGAGCCGGGCGCTCGGGTCGTGCTGGGGTTCGTCGGCGTCGATGATCACGTCGGGCTTGAGCATCTGCTGGACCTGCTCACGCCGACCCTGCTCCGTGTCAGCGGCGGGGGTCGGCTTGTCGTCGACGGCGAGTGGCCGGCCGCTGCGTGCGTCGACCATGACCCGTCGGTAGCTCTTGGGCCGGACGAGCCGGACGCGCTGGGCGCTGATGGGGCCGTACCCGTCCAGGGTGCCGGACTCCTGGGACAGGTCGAGGATCGTCGCGACCGGGACGTGCACGCTCAGGTTGATCTGCGCGGCGACCTGCTCCGGGGTGAGCGTCCACGGCGGCGGGACCTGCCCGTCTACCGAGCCTCGATCGAACAGCACCGAGCGGCCGTCGCGCAGCGGCCCCCTCCCGCCGTCGATCCCGGACTGGGTGCGCCAGCGGTCGTCGGCCGCGAGGCCGGCGAGGGCGATCGCAGGCAGGCTGGCGAACAGGTCGGCGCGGCGCTGCTCGGCGGTCCGGTCGATCCCAGCGGCCTGATCGGCGAGGCGCTCGCGTCGCTCCAGGGCGTCGATGCCCTGCGCCCAGGCGACGCCCTGCTCGGGTGTCAGCACGGCGCCGGCGAGCATCAGCCCGTCCTCGGTCGGCCGGGTCCAGGTCCGCCGACGGCCGGCCTTCGCGACCTCGGCCTGCTCCGCGGTCTGCTGCTCACGCTCGATCCGGAGCCGGACCCGCTTGAGCTCTCGGCGCAGGTCGGTCGGGCACAGCCCGGCGCCGGCGGGCAGGACCTCGGCCTCGACCTTGCTGGCGAGGTCGGCAGAGCACGCCTCGAGCTCCTGCCGGACGGCGATCGCCTGGTGCTTGAGCAGCCGGCCCTCACCGAGCAGCTGCACCGTGAGTGGCAGCGCGCCGGTGAACCACTCGGCCTCGCCCAGCCACCGCTCGGCGGTCCACTGGCTGATCTGCCACGACCCGGCCAGCTCCATCGGCAGCTCCCGCCGAACGGCGCCACCTGCCTTCTGCGCTCGCCACGCCATGGCCGCGAGCTCAGCCAGCTGCAGGGCGTAGGTGCGAGCCTCGTCCTGCAGCCAGCCCCGGACCA
>SCTD01000284.1 GCA_004299215.1 Frankiales bacterium
ACCGCCCTGCTCAGTCCGTCGGTTCCTGAGCCGGCCGCAGCTCGAGGAACCGCCCGACCTCAAGCGGCGTGAACGCGTACGACTCGTAGAGGCCGTGCGCGTCCTTGGTCGCCAGCATCACCCGGCGCACGCCCCACTCCCTGCAGCGCTCCAGGCACCGCTCGACGACCAGCCGGCCGACCCCGCGCCCGCGCGCCTCCTGCGCGACCCACACGTCGCACAGCCAGGCGTAGGTCGCCGTGTCGGTGGCCAGCCGCGCGTACCCGATCTGACCCGACCTGTCGTACGCCCCGACGACCTGCGAGCCGCGCGCCGCTGCCACGACCTTCTCCCTGCTCACCCCAGGCGACCAGTACGACGTGGCGAGCCAGGAGTGCACCCGGTCCAGGTCGAGCCGGCCGTGGTCGTCCGACAGCTCGACGTCGCTCACAGCTTGGCGATGCGTTCGGCGGCGGCGTGCAGGGTCTCCAGCTTCTTCGGGAAGGCGAAGCGGATTTGGCCGGCGCCCATGGACGGGTCGGCGTAGAAGGACGTGCCCGGCACCGCCGCGATGCCGGGGTCGACGACGATCCGGCGTGCGTAGGCGCTGCTGTCCCGACCGGGGTCGAGATCGCCTGTCTCGCAGAGCACGTAGTAGGCACCGTCCGGGACCCGGAAGGAGAACCCCGCGTCCGCCAGCACCGAGCAGAGCAGGTCGCGGCGCTCGCGGTAGCTCGCCGCCTCCTCGACGTAGTAGCTCGGCGGCAGCGCCATCGCCGCAGCGCCGGCGGCCTGCAGCGGCGCCGCGGCGCCGACCGTGAGGAAGTCGTGCACCTTGCGGATGCTGCTCGTGATCTCGGCGGGTGCGATGGACCAGCCGACGCGCCAGCCGGTGACGGCGTAGGTCTTCGACAGCGCGTTGATGGTGACCGTGCGGTCCTCGAGCCCCGGCACGGTGGCGGGCGGGACGTGCTCGACGTCGTAGACAATATGTTCGTAGATCTCGTCGGTGAGGCACAGCGCGTCGTGCCGCTGGCAGAGCTCGCTGATGAGGTCGAGCTCGGCGCGGGTGAAGACCTTGCCGGTCGGGTTGTGCGGGGTGTTGACGATGATCGCCCGGGTGCGGTCAGAGAAGGCCGCCCGGAGCTCGCCCTCGTCGATCGACCAGTCCGGTGCGTGCAGCGTGACGTAGACCGGCGTCGCGCCGCTGAGAACCGCATCCGGGCCGTAATTTTCATAGAACGGCTCGAAGACGATCACCTCGTCGCCGGGATCCACGGTCGCCAGCAGCGTGGCGATCATCGCCTCCGTGGAGCCGCAGGTGACGCACAGCTCGGTCTCGGGGTCGACCGTCCACCCGTCGTACGTCGCGGCGACCTTCGCGGCTATGCCGTCGCGAAAGGCCTTGGCGCCCCAGGTGATGGCGTACTGGTTGACGTCGTCGTCGATCGCGGCCTTCGCGGCGTCCTTGAGCTCCTGCGGGCAGGCGAAGTCGGGGAAGCCCTGCGCCAGGTTGACCCCGCCGGACGCCGCGCACAGGCGCGACATCTCGCGGATCACCGACTCCTCGAAGGTCGCCGCCTTCTTGCTCGCCCAGTTCCTGGCCATGGTCAAGGTCGGGTCCTATCCACGCGAAATTATGTCGTACCCACCGTAGATCCTCGGGTCATGAATGATCTCCACCCTGAAGGGCAGACGGCACGCTGCGTCGAGTGCGGCCTCGTGAAGTCCTTGCAGCTGTTCCACCGTGAGCGTTCCAGGCCCAACGGCCGCAACCGCCGCTGCAAGGAGTGCCGCAACGCCCGGAATCGCGAGCACGTTGCCAACAACCGACAGCGACGGATGGAGTCAATGGCGAGGTGGCGGGCTGAAAACCCGGATCGCTACGCAGCCGCACAACGGGCCTACAAGCTGAAGGGCTACGGGTTGTCTCCTGAAGCGTACGAGGCCCTGCTACTCGCACAGGGCGGTGTGTGCGCCATCTGCTGCCGACCCGCGAGGTCGGGGTGGGATCTCTCCGTCGACCACGACCATGAGAGCAAGGCCGTCCGGGGGTTGCTGTGCGGCCAGTGCAATGCCGGGATCGGTCTGCTGCGGGATGATGGAGCAGTTCTCGAATCTGCCCTCCGTTACCTACAGAAGCCACCGGCCCCGGAAGTCCTCGAAAAGATCTTAGGACAGGCTGTCGATCTACGGCACCGCCGTTCGTGGACAGGGTGAGGACCGGCGCAGGGCCGGTCTGGACGAGGAGACGCGACCATGAAGCAGTACCTGCTGTCGGTGATGCACGAGGGCGACTACCCCACGCCTGAGCCCGAGGTGCTGGAGCAGATGCACACGCAGGTGATGGCGTTCAACGACCGGATCACCGCCTCCGGCGCCTGGGTGTTCGGCGGCGGGCTGCAGCCGAAGGACCTGGCGACGACGCTCCGCTACCGGGACGGCGACGTGCTCGTGACCGACGGGCCGTACGCCGAGAGCAAGGAGCAGATGGGCGGCTTCTGGGTCATCCAGGCGGAGGACCTCGACGCGGCGCTGGCGCTCGCGAAGGACGCGTCCGCGGCGTGCATGGGCGACGTCGAGGTGCGGCCGTTCCAGGACGGCGGCTGAGCGTCGAGGCGGTCTTCCGCGAGGAGCACGGCCGCGCGATCGCCACCCTGGTCCGCCTGCTCGGCGACATCGACCTCGCCGAGGAGGCGGTCGCGGACGCCTTCGCCGTGGCCGTCGAGAAGTGGGCCGACGGCCTGCCGCCGAACCCCGGAGGCTGGATCGTCACGACCGCCCGCCGCCGCGCGATCGACCGGATCCGCCGGGAGTCGACCCGCGACGCGCGGCAGGCGGAGGCGGTGCGGCTGGCCGAGCGCGACGATCCCGAGGAGGTGGGTCCGGTGCAGGACGACCGGCTCCGGCTGCTCTTCACCTGCTGCCACCCCGCGCTCGCCGTCGAGGCCCGTGTCGCGCTGACACTGCGACTGCTCGGCGGCCTGGAGACGGCGCACATCGCACGCGCGTTCCTCGTACCCGAGGCGACTCTCGCGCAGCGGCTGGTGCGCGCGAAGCGGAAGATCCGCGACGCCGGGATCCCCTACCGGGTGCCGCGCGACGCCGACCTGCCCGAGCGGCTGTCGGCGGTCCTCGCCGTCGTCTACCTCGTCTACAACGAGGGTCACGCGGCGTCCGACGGGGCGGACCTGACCCGCGCAGACCTCTGCACGGAGGCGGTCCGGCTCGCCCGGCTGCTGGTCGCGCTGATGCCGGACGAGCCGGAAGCCCTGGGGCTGCTCGCGCTGCTGCTGCTCACCGAGTCGCGGCGGCGGGCACGCGTGGGGCCCGACGGCGCCCTCGTCCTGCTGGCGGACCAGGACCGGTCGCTGTGGGACCCGGCGCTCATCGCGGAGGGGCAGGAGCTGGTGCGGGCGTGCCTGCGGCGGGGGGCGCCCGGGCCCTACCAGCTGCAGGCCGCCGTCGCCGCCGTGCACAGCGAGGGCACAACCGACTGGCGGCAGGTGCTCGCGCTTTACGACCAGCTGCTGGTCGTGTCACCGTCCCCGGTCGTGGCCCTCAACGGGGCCGTCGCCCTCGCCGAGGTGGAGGGGCCGGCGGCGGCCCTGCTGGCCGTCGAGGAGCTGGATCTCCCGTCGTACCTGCCCTTCCACGTCACCCGGGCGGAGCTGCTCGTCCGGCTCGGGCGCGCGGCCGAGGCGGTCGAGGCGTACGACCGGGCGGTCGCCCTGTCGGCCAACGCCGTGGAGCGCGCGCACCTGGAGCGGCGCCGTGCGGCGGTGTCTTCGCCATGATCAACGCCGGGCCTCCGCACTTCTCCGCCCGCTGAGATCTGAGGAACCACGGCGTTGATCAAGCGGTGGCGGGTGACACCACCGGGACGGTGCCGCGGGTCGGCCCGCTGACGGCGAGCACTCCCGCCGCGACCAGCGAGGCGACGCCGGCCAGGGTGAACGCGGCGCCGTAGCCGCCGAGCAGGTCGTGCAGCCCGCCGATCGCGAACGGGCCCACCGCGACCCCGAGCGTCGCCACCAGCTGGCTCCGGGAGTAGATCCGGCCGTAGTCGCGCACGCCGAAGCGCTCGGCGAGCAGCAGCGGGTGGAGCATCAGCAGGTTGCCGACCGTGAGACCGAAAGCGACTGTCAGCACGAGGATCGCGGCGTCGGAGCCGGTCGCTGCCAGGCCGACGAGCGCGGCCGCCTGGCCGACCATCAGGACGACCGCGAGACCTCGCATCGAGGTGCGCGCCGCGATCCAGCCGCCGGCGAGCCGGCCGACCAGGCTGGAGACCGCCAGCAGGGACAGCGATGCCTTGGCGAGCCCCGGGTCGGCGCGCTCGGCGACCAGGTTGAACAGGTGGGCGATGCCGCCGACCTGGGCGAGCATCGCGAGCAGGTGCGCCAGGGTGACGGCGGCGAAGAACCGGGTCCGCAGCGCCTCGACCGCGAGCGTCCCGAGGAAGGCCGGTGGCGCGTCGGGGTGCGGTGCCGGGTCGCCGTCGGGCTGCACCCCCATCGCCTCCGGCGACGGTCGCAGCAGCAGCGCCGTCGCCGGGACGACGCCCAGGACGAGGGCGAGCCCGAGCCACGGCGCGACGGCCGGCAGCCCGTGCCGGTCGATCAGCGTCGCCACGAGCGGCGTCAGCACGACCCCGCCGGCCGAGAGGCCCGTCGAGGCGACCGAGAGCGCGACGGATCGGCGGCGGGAGAACCACCTCGTGACCAGCGTGGTGCCCGGGACGAGCGACGAGGCCGCGAAGCCGGCGCCGAACAGGGCGTAGACGAGGTAGACCTGCCAGACCGACTCCACCCGTCCGAGCAGCGCGAGGGAGGTGCCGCTGGCCAGGGCACCGACCGCGATCATCGGGCGCGGATCGCGCCGCGCCATGTACGACGCCACGGCCAGCCCGGTCAGCCCGCTGACGAGGAAGAACACCGCGGTGGCACCGGAGACGGCGCTGAGCGAGAACCCCTGCTCCACCGTGAGCGCCCGCAGGTAGACGGACAGGCCGTAGAAGCCGATCCCGGCCGTGACCAGCAGCATGACGAAGACGCCGGTGACGACCCACCAGCCGCGGAAGATCCGCGGGCGATCATGTCGTTGCGTCGTCACACATCCCATCCTCCCCCTCGGTGGCGTGGACCGGAGGAGCGGGTCAGGCGTCGACGGGTGCGCTCGCCGGGTGCCAGTGGCGGGGGTCGTCGAGGTCGAGGGTCCAGGTGAGGTCGTTGCGCAGGATGCGCTCGGCGAGCCGGTCGTGGTCGTCGGCGGGCTCGATGTCCTGCGGGGTGGTCCAGGGGCCGGGGTCGTCGGGGAGCAGGTCGAGGTGGACGAGCTCGTCGTCGAGCTCGTCGGGGCTGAGCTGGTCCCAGGGGTGCGGGCTCGGGATCGGCGCCGGGGGTCGCAGGGCGGGTTGCGGTGGCTGGTGCGGGCTCGGCGACCACCAGCGTCGGCCGGTGAGGTCGGTCCAGGTGACGACGGCGTCGGTGCCGCGGGTCTTGGTCCAGCCGAGCTGCTTGACCCGGTGGTGCCGTCGGCAGCACGGGCCGAGGTTGCAGGCGCAGGTCGGGCCGCCGTTGTCGTCGCCGGTCCAGGCCTGGTCGTGCTCGGCGTCGCAGCGGACGGCTGTGGCGCCGCAGCCGGG
>SCTD01000285.1 GCA_004299215.1 Frankiales bacterium
CGAGCTGAGATCCCTGCCCATGACCTCCTACACCGTGCTCGACGGCGTCCCGCACGCGACAGCGTTCTCCCAGTGGGGCAAGGGATCTCAGCTCGTCATCGGTGGCGCGGGAGTCACCGTCGAGCTGGGCAGCCACCCGATCGCCAAGGAGCTGGAGTCGCTCGGGCTGCCGGCCGAGCCGCAGCTGTCGACCTGGACCGAGCAGATGCAGGCGACCTTCGAGACGCCGCGGGCGCTGTAGTGCGGCTGGCCGGGCGGCGGCTGCTGCTCACCGGCGCCTCCCGGGGGATCGGCGCGGCGCTCGCCGATGCGTTCGCCGCGCGGGGCGCGGAGCTGCTGCTCGTGGCCCGCCCGTCGGAGCTGCTCGAGGCGGTGGCGGCGCGCACCGGCGGCACCGCGCTGCCGTACGACCTCACGGAGCTGGACGCACTGCCCGGGCTGGTGGAGCGCGCCGGGACGGTCGACGTCCTCGTCAACAACGCGGGCGTCTCCGGCGTCGGCTGGTTCGTCGACCGCACGATGGCCGAGATCGACCAGGTGCTCACCGTCAACCTGCTCGCGCCGGTGCACCTCTGCCGGCTCGTGCTGCCCGGGATGCTGGAGCGCGGACGGGGTCAGGTAGTGAACCTCTCCTCGATGGCGGGGGTGTTCGCGCCGCCGGGGCTCACGGCCTACGGCGCCTCCAAGGCCGGCCTGTCCCACTTCACGGCCGGCCTGCGCGCGGACCTGCGCGACGACCCGATCACGTTCACCACGGTCACGCTCGCGTCGGTCTCCACCGACATGGACGACGAGGCGAGGAGCTACGGCCCGTTGCGGGCGATGGCGGAGGGCAGCAAGGGGCGGGACCTCACACCGATGCAGACGCTCGTCTCCGCGGTGGTCGACGCGGTCGAGCGGGACCGGCCCGAGGTGCGCGTGCCGACGGCCATGGCCCCGCTCGCGGCGATGACCAACGCACCGCGCAAGGCGGGCCGGCTGCTGTTCCGCCGGGTGCCGGCGAAGGAGCCGCGGACCGACGTCCCGATCACCTAGGGCCAGAGCCTGATGTCCCCGAGCCCTCCAGCCTCTAGCGTTTCCCCCGTCCGACGACGGAAGGCTTCGCAGTGGCGGCATCGCAGCAGCAGGACAGCACGACCGGGGCGGCGGCGCGCGGGGTCGGCCTGACCAAGGTCTACGGGGAGGGTGACACGCGTGTCGTGGCGCTCGACGGCGTCGACGTCGAGCTGCCACGAGGGCGGTTCACCGCGATCATGGGCCCGTCCGGCTCCGGCAAGTCGACGCTCATGCACTGCATGGCGGGCCTCGACACGCTGACCGGCGGCACGGCGTGGATCGGGGAGACGGAGCTGACCTCGCTGGACGACAAGAAGCTGACCGCCCTGCGGCGGGACAAGGTCGGCTTCGTCTTCCAGGCCTTCAACCTGCTGCCGACGCTGACGGCGCTGGAGAACATCACGCTGCCCATGGACATCGCCGGGCGCAGGCCCGACCAGGCCTGGCTGGACACCGTCGTCGACGCGGTCGGGCTGCGCCCGCGCCTGTCGCACCGGCCGGCCGAGCTGTCCGGCGGACAGCAGCAGCGGGTCGCGTGCGCCCGCGCCCTCGCGAGCTCTCCCGACATCGTCTTCGCCGACGAGCCGACGGGGAACCTCGACTCCAGGAGCGGCGCCGACGTGCTGTCCTTCCTCCGCTCCTCGGTGAGCGACCTGGGCCAGACGGTCGTGATGGTGACCCACGACCCGGGCGCGGCGTCCTACGCCGACCGCGTGCTCTTCCTCGCTGACGGGCGCATCGTCGACGAGATGGACGAGCCGACGAGCGACCGCGTGCTGGAGCGGATGAAGGCCTTCGACACCCCGCACGACAGC
>SCTD01000286.1 GCA_004299215.1 Frankiales bacterium
ACGAAGCACGATGACCTCGATCCCTTCTAGCCCAAGGGGTCGAGGTCATCTTCGCGTCTGGCAACCTCTCACTCAGGGACCGACGCGGCCGACTTTTTCAGGTCGAAGTAGCTACCGCACTCCCACGTCGTGACCCAGTCGGCGCCAGGCCAGTGCCGCGGCCCCCACGAGCGGGCCCTCCGCCCCCAGCCCGACCGGACCGACGGTGCACCCGCCGGTGTAGTCCAGCCCGGCGTGCTCGCGCAGCGAGGCGTTGGCCGCGGCGAAGAACGGCTCCCCGAACCCGAGCGCGACCGACCCGCCGACCAGCACGACGGACAGGTCGAGCAGCGAGACCACCGAGGCGAGCCCCAGCCCGAGCAGCCGGCCGGCCCGCGCGACCTCCTCCGGGGGTGCCCCCGCGGCGGGACCGCCGAGCCGCCGGCCGATCGCCGTACCGCTGATCTCCGCCTCGAGGCAGCCGGAGGCGCCGCAGCCGCAGCGCGCGCCGTCCGGCACGACGATCACGTGGCCGACGTGCCCGGCGTTGCCCGAGGCCCCGTCGAGCAGCCGGCCGTCGACGACGAGCCCACCGCCGACACCGGTGGACACGACCATCGCGAGGAAGTCGCGCACCCCGGCCCCCGCGCCACGCCAGGCCTCGCCCAGCGCCAGCGCCTTCGCGTCGTTGTCGACCACGACCGGGAGCCCGAGGTCCTGCGACAGGCGCTGCAGCAGCGGGAAGTCCCGCCAGCCGGGGATGTTCAGCGGCGAGAGCGTGACCCCACCGGCCGACATCGGTCCGCCGGAGCCGACCCCCACTGCCAGCACGCCCTCGGGCGCGACGGTCGACACCGCGGACATCAGCGCCGCGTGGACCTGCTCGCCGTCCGGCGAGCGCGGCGTCGGCACGGACGTCGAGCGCAGCAGCCGGCCGCCGGCGTCGACCACCCCGGCAGCGATCTTCGTGCCGCCGATGTCGACGGCGAGGACGGTGTCGATGATCAGCTCATCGACTCGAGCATCCCCATGAGCTCCTTGCAGGCCGGGCAGACCGGGTACTTCTCCGGGTCGCGGCCGGGGAGCCACTTCTTGCCGCACAGCGCGGTCACGGGGACGCCGTCGACGGCGCTGCGGAGGATGTCCTCCTTGCGCACGTAGTGGCTGAACCGGTTGTCGTCGCCGTCGTCGAGCTGCGGCTCGCCGACCGGGCGGGTGTCGAGCTCGGTCATCCCCTCAGGGTAGGCGCTTCAGACCGCCGGATGAGTCGTCGAGGTGACAATGGCCTGTCCGATGCTCGGTTCCCGTCGAAAGGGGTACGTGCCCCACATGTCCGCCGCCGCCCGCCGCCTCACGGAGCCCGAGCGGCGCCGTCGTCGCGAGGTCCTGGACACGTTGCGGGAGGCGGCCGAGCTGCGGGCCCGGCTCCGCCCCCGCGCCTCGCAGCTCGAGCGGGCCCGCGCCCTGCTGCACGCCCGGACCACGCGCGGCTGACCTTGGCGCGCACCACGTCTGCGGCCGCCCTCGAGCGGACCGCCCGGGAGGCCTTCGGCTGGGAGCGGCTGCGGCCGGGTCAGCTCGAGGCGATGACCCCGGTCATGGACGGCCACGACACGCTCGTCGTGATGCCGACCGGCGCCGGCAAGAGCGCCGTCTACCAGGTCCCGGCCATGCTGCTCGACGGCCCGACCGTCGTCGTCAGCCCGCTCATCTCGCTGCAGCGCGACCAGGTCGCCGGCCTGCTCGCCCGCGAGGGGGCCGGGGCCGCCGTGCAGGTCAACAGCAGCCTGTCCGACAAGGACAGCGACGCGGCCTTCGACGCTCTGCGCGCCGGGGAGGTCGAGTTCCTCTTCCTCGCGCCCGAGCAGCTGAGCAAGCCCGAGGTGCTGCAGGCCGTGGCCGACGCCAGGCCCTCCCTGCTCGTCGTCGACGAGGCGCACTGCATCTCCTCGTGGGGTCACGACTTCCGCCCCGACTACCTGCGCCTGCACACCGCCATCGAGGCGGTCGGCCGGCCACGGGTGCTCGCCCTCACGGCCACCGCGTCGCCGCCCGTGCGCGAGGAGATCGTCAGCAGGTTGCGGCTGCGCGACCCGGTGCAGGTGGTCAGCGGCTTCGACCGGCCCAACCTCTCGCTCGAGGTGCAGGCCTTCCGTGACGACGACCAGCGCCGCGACGCCGTCGTGCTGCGTGCGATGGGCGAGGCCAAGCCCGGACTCGTCTACACCGCCACCCGCAAGAGCGCGGAGCAGTACGCCGCTGCGCTCGGTGAGCTCGGCATCGACGCCGCGGCCTACCACGCGGGGATGCGTGCGAGCCACCGCGAGGAGGTGCACGACCGCTTCACCTCGGGTGGTCTCGACGTGGTGGTCGCGACCACCGCCTTCGGCATGGGCATCGACAAGGCCGACGTGCGCTTCGTGCTGCACGCCGAGGTCGCGGACTCCCTCGACAGCTACTACCAGGAGATCGGTCGCGCCGGCCGCGACGGCGACCCGGCGGTCGCCGCGCTCTTCTACCGCCAGGAGGACCTGGGGCTGCGCAGGTTCTTCGCCGGTGGCGGCGTCGACGAGCTCGCGTTGCGCAAGGTCGTCACCCTGGTCGGCCACGCCGACGGCGCCGTCGAGCCGACGCTGCTCGCGCGGGAGATGGACGTCCCGGCGACGCGCCTCGCCGGGCTCGTCAACCTGCTGGAGCAGGCCGGTGCGGTCGAGGTGCGGCCCGACGGCGCGATCGCTCTCGCCCCTGACGCACCCGACCCCCGGGCTGCCGCAGGCGCCGCGGCCGAGGTGGCCGAGGGACACCGCAAGGTGGAGCAGTCCCGGGTCGAGATGATGCGCGCCTACGCCGACACCACGGGCTGCCGTCGCCAGTTCCTGCTCGCCTACTTCGGCGAGACGCTCGACGAGCCGTGCGGGAACTGCGACACCTGTGCGGCGGGCAGCGCCCGGGACGCCGCGGACGCGGGCTCCTCGCCGTACGCCCTGCAGTCCAAGGTGACCCACGCGACGTGGGGCGGCGGCACCGTCATGAGGTACGAAGGCGACCGCATCGTCGTGCTCTTCGACGACGTCGGCTACCGCACCCTGTCGCTCGAGGCGGTGGCCGCCCGGGGACTGCTCGAGCCGCTGGAGGCAACCGCGTGACGGATCGGCTGGAGGTCGACGCCGTCGTGGTCGGCGGCGGGCCCTCCGGCCTCGCGGCCGCGTCCTGGCTGGGGCGCTACCGCCGGTCGGTGGTGGTGCTCGACTCGCAGGACTACCGCTCCGCGAAGGTCGAGCGCTCGCACGGCTACCTCGGTCGCGACCCGCAGCGACCCCTGGAGCTGCTGGAGCGGGCGCGGGGCGAGGTGCTCGCCTACCCGACCGCGCAGATCAGGCAGCGCGCCGTCCGGTCGCTGGTCCGGCGCGACGACGGGCTCTTCGAGGTCGACGACGACCTGCTCGCGCACCGGCTGGTGCTGGCCTGCGGCGTGAAGGACGCCTTCCCCGCGGTGGAGGGCTTCGACGAGCACTACGGCGCCTCCGTCTTCCACTGCCCGTCCTGCGACGGGTACGAAGCGCGGGACCGCCACGTCGTCGCCCTCGGCTGGGACCGGCACCTGGTGGGCTTCGCCGAGACGCTGAAGAACTGGGCGGCATCGGTCACGGTCGTCACCAACGGCATCCGCTTCCAGGGCGACGAGGAGTGCCGGGCGGAGCTCGAGGAGCACGAGATCGAGCTGCTGGAGCGGGATGCCGTCCGCTTCCTCGGCGAGCGCGGCGACCTCACCGGGCTCGAGCTCGACGGTGGCCAGGTCCTGCAGGCATCGATGGTGCTGTTCTCCGTCGCGCACCAGCCGCGGGTCGACCTCGCGGTGTCGCTGGGCTGCGAGCTGGACGAGGACGGCTACGTCGCCGTGAACGAGAAGGGACGGACCTCCGTCGACGGGGTCTACGCCGCAGGCGATCTCACGCCGGGCCTGCAGCTGGTCGCGGTGGCAGCCGCCTCGGGTGTCGTCGCGGGGGTGGCCTGCGCGCACTCGTTCTTCGGCGAGCAGGGCGCGCCCACCTCACCGGAGCCGGCGCCCGCCACGCAGGTCGTCCCCGACGAGGGCTGAGCACGCCGACGGCCCCCGCTCCGGGGAGCGGGGGCCGTCGTACGACCGGGGTCTAGCGGTGCTCGGCGACCTTCTCCTGCACGAGCTCGGCCGCGTCCTTGGCCTTGGCCTTGGCGACCAGGGCGGCGCCACCGGCAGCCGTGCCGACCGTCGCGGGCAGGCCCTTGACGACGCCGGACAGGACCTGGCCCGGACGCTGCTGCTCCTCGTGCAGCGAGCTGCTGGCGAGCATCGCGCCGGTCAGGCCCGGGATCGCCCACTGCAGCGCGGAGAGCTGCTTCTGCGCCTTGGCGACCTCCGGCGGGGTGGTGGCCAGCGAGTCGGTGCCGCCCGCGACCGGGACGTCGCCGGCCTGCAGCATCTTCTTGCCGAGCACCCGGGCGTACGCCGTCGCGCCGAGGGCGCCGGCCGTCAGGGCGAGCTTGGTGTTGGTGTTCGCGAGCACGCCCTTCTGGGTCGCGACGCGGCCCTTGTTCGCCTTCATCAGCTGCGCGCCGCCGACGAGGTGGGCGCCGATCG
>SCTD01000287.1 GCA_004299215.1 Frankiales bacterium
GCGACGACGAGGCAGCCGGCGTCGTGCAGGAACTGCGCCGCCAGGCCACCCACCTTGCCGAAGCCCTGCACCGCGACGGTCGCCCCGCGGTGGTCGACGCCCGCCTCGCGCAGCGCGGAGAACGCGGCGTACATGACACCCCGGCTGGTCGCGCCGCCGCGCCCCTCCGAGCCGCCGACCGAGATCGGCTTGCCGGTGACGACCCCCGTGACGGTGTAGCCCTTGTGGGCGCTGAAGGTGTCCATCATCCAGGCCATCGTCTGCTCGTCGGTGCCGACGTCGGGGGCCGGGATGTCCTTCTCCGGGCCGATGATCGGCATGATCTCGCTGGCGTAGCGGCGCGTGACGCGCTCCAGCTCGTTCCGGCTGAGCAGCCGCGGGTCGACCGCGACACCGCCCTTCGCCCCGCCGTAGGGGATCCCGATGAGCGCGCACTTCCACGTCATCCACATCGCCAGCGCCCGCACCTCGTCCATGTCGGTGTCGGGGTGGAAGCGGATGCCGCCCTTGGCCGGGCCGCGGGAGAAGTTGTGCTGCACCCGGTATCCCTTGAGGACCTTGAGGGTGCCGTCGTCGCGCCGCAGCGGGACCGAGACCTCGAGGGAGCGCCGCGGCGTCGCCAGCATCTCGTGCAGGCCGTCGTCGAGGCCGAGCTGCTCGACGGCCTGCTCCAGCTGGTACAGCGCGCTGTCGAGCGCGGACATGCGTGCGGACACCCGATGGGCTCCCTCAGGCTCGTCGTCGATCGCCGTTGACCGACTGCTGCCGAGGATGTCACGTCGGTGCGGGCGCGGCGAGAACCGCACCGGGCTAGCGTCCGGGTATGCCCTGGGACCCCGACGACGCCGGCGTGCTCGTGCTGCCGTCCGGACGCACGGTGCGCGGTCGCGGACTGCGGCGCGCGCTCCCGCCGGGCAACGCTCCGGAGCGCGGTGTCTACCTGCTCGGCCGTCCGCCTCCCCCGACGCCGTGGCCGCAGGAGTGGCTGCGCTGGCCCGACCTCCGCCTGCCGACCGACCGGGCGGCGGCCCGCCACCGGCTCGTCGACATCTGGTCGCGGCTGGCCGACGAGCGCATCGAGATCGCGTGCGGCGGTGGACGTGGACGTACGGGGACGGCGCTCGCGTGCCTCGCGGTCCTGGACGGGGTCGCTCCCGAGGACGCCGTCGCGTACGTCCGCCGGCACTACGACCGGCACGCCGTCGAGACCCCGTGGCAGAAGAGGTACGTCCGCCGGTTCCGCTGACCGGCCCCGAGCTACGAGCTTCCTGGCAGCACCAGACCGGTTTCGTAGGAGAGGATCACGGCTGCACGCGGTCCCGGACCCCGAGCTTCGTCAGCAGGTGCGCGACGTGCGTCTTCACCGTCGCCGCGTCGCTGACGG
Source organism: Frankiales bacterium (assembly GCA_004299215.1). GTDB lineage: Bacteria > Actinomycetota > Actinomycetes > Mycobacteriales > SCTD01 > SCTD01. The sequence goes on from SCTD01000287.1 coordinate 1,385, forward strand.
TGTGCGTCATCGGCTGAGTGCGGACCTTGATCCACGGCGGATCGGAGGTGGAACCCGGCCCCGGATCCACCTCCGACTGCGCGTGGATCACCGAGGGTCGGGGTGGTAGCGCGACACCCAGAGCCCAGGGAGCACCTCGACGTCGTCGAGGGCGAGATCGCCTGCAGCGTCGGCATCAGACGTGATCCGTGCTCGGCGACGCGGCCTCCTCGAGGACGCCGACGGCGAGATGCACCAGCACCACGGCCACGACCGCCCCGACGACCCCGCCGAGCTCGAAGCCGGCCAGGAACGCGACCGCTGACAGGAACGCCATCGGCATCTCCGCCGTCGCCTGCCTCCGCCGCTCCACCAGCCACACGACGACCTCCCCCGTCAGCAGGGCCGCCACGGCCAGCGCCGTGACCGGCCGCGAGGTGCCGGTCACCAGCAGCAGGACCAGCGGCGCGTGCCCGATCACGACGCCCAGGAACGGGAGCAGCCGCCACCACGCCATCCAGAGCCCGAGGACCGCGGGCGCCGGCACGCCGCA
>SCTD01000288.1 GCA_004299215.1 Frankiales bacterium
CGGGCGGCGTCGACCAGCCCGCCCTCGTCGAGCGAGGGGGACAGTCCCAGCCGGGAGGCGAGACCGCCCGCCGTGTTGATGGCTCGTACGGCCCGCGGCTGCTGCAGCCTGGTCGCCACGCGTTCCCCCGATAGTCGGCTAGAACGTGTTCTAGCATGAATCGGGCGGCGTCGTCAGCCTGCGGTGCGGTGGCCCTCCGGCGCGATCGCCGACCGCGGAGCGGGCGGCACGACGACGTGGCCGCCCCGGGCCGAGCGCGCCGCCCAGCGGCGGGCATCGGCCAGTGGCATGGCGGGGGCGTGCAGGTAGCCCTGCGTCATCGCGCAGCCGAGCGAGCGCGCCGAGGCGAGCTGGCGCGACGTCTCCACTCCCTCGGCGACGACGCGGAGGCCGTAGGCGTGGGCCATCCCGGAGACGCCCGACACGATGGCGGCGCTCCCCGGGTCGTCGGGCAGCCCGCGGACGAAGGACCGGTCGATCTTCACGTCGTGGACGGGGAGGCGGGTCAGGTAGGTCAGCGATGCCGCGCCGACCCCGAAGTCGTCGATCGCCAGGCGCACACCGAGCGCCCGCAGGTCGGCCAGGTGCGTGGCCAGCTCGTCGACGTTCGCGCCGACCGCGCTCTCGGTGATCTCCAGGCACACCCGTGCGGGGTCCACCCGCAGCCGCGCGAGCTGGTCGGCGACGCGGGCGGTGAACGACGGCACGAGCTGGCGCGGCGAGACGTTGACGTGGACGCTCACGTCAGGAGCCCACCGGGTGGCGTCCCGCAGCGTGCGGCCGAGCACCCAGTTCCCGAGGTCGTGCACCAGGTCGCTCTGCTCGGCCACCGCGATCAGCCCGACCGGCGCCGCCTTCGGGTCCTCCGAACCGGTCCAGCGCAGCAGGGCCTCGAACGCCCCGACCCGCCCGAGCCCGTCGACGATCGGCTGGTAGGCCAGCCACAGCTCGTCGCGCTCGAGCGCGGCGCGCAGCGCCAGCTCGAGCAGGTGCCGACGCACGACCTCGGTGCGCAGGTCCGTGGTGAAGACCGCGCACCCGTTGCCGCCGGCGGCCTTCGCGGCGTACATCGCCGTGTCGGCGTCACGGACCACGGCGGCGACGGTGTCGCCGGCCGTCGTCATCCGGATGCCGATGCTCGGGACGGCCACCAGCGGGACGCCGTCGTCGAGCACCACCGGCGGACGCAGCTGGGACACGATCCGGCCGGCCACCGCGCACGCCTCCTGCTCGCCCAGCCGCTCGCAGAGCACGACGAACTCGTCGCCGCCGAGGCGGGACACCAGGTCGCCGGGCCGAACCGCCTCGCTGATCCGGCGCGCGACCTGGCGCAGCAGCTGGTCGCCCGCAGCGTGACCGAGGCTGTCGTTGACGAGCTTGAAGCGATCGAGGTCGAGGAACAGCAGGGCGGCCGGGAACCCGGCGCTCAGCACCTGCTCCAGGCGTGCGTGCAGCACCAGGTGGTTCGCCAGCCCAGTCAGCCCGTCGTGGTTCGCCTGGTGGTTGAGCCGCTGCTCCTCCAGCTTGCGTGCGGTCACGTCCTCGACGTGGAGCAGGGTGCGGGCCTGTCCCCCGTCGACGTAGCGAGAGGCGACCAGGTGCACCCACCGGTCGGCTCGCAGCTGCACGTCGACCCGCACGACGCCGGCGCGCTGGAGGCCACGCAGCGCCTCGTCGAAGGACTCGGGACCGGCGCAGTCGTCCAGCCCGGCGCCCACGAGCGACTCGACGCCGAGCAGGCCGCAGAGCGCGTCGTTCGCCGACAGCACGCGCAGGTCGTCGTTCAGCAGCGCGAAACCCGAAGCAGCACGGGAGAAGGCGGCCGAGAAGTCAGGCGGCGGTGGCGATCCGCCGGGAGGGCCCGGGGTGACCATGGACACGGCTCCCGGAGGTCGGACACAACGGACCCGTCGACCATAACGACGTGCGTCACGACCGTCTGTGGTCATTCCGGGCCAGATCCGGCTCGGAGTGCCGGGCTGCCGACGCAGGGTCAGACCAGCAGGACCTGCGCGGCCACGTAGCCCGCCACGAGCAGCAGCAGCACGGCGAACGACCGGGTCAGCGCCGCGGCGGGCAGCCGGTGCGCGAGGCGGGCGCTGACCACGGAGGCGACCACCGCGCCGGCCGCGAACGGCACGATCACCTCCCAGTCGTAGGTCCCGGTGCCGGCGCGCGCGCCCAGGGCGACGGCGCTGTTCAGCGCGATGACGAGCAGCGAGGTGCCGACGGCCGTCCGCATCGGCATCGAGAGCAGGACCACCAGGGCCGGCACCGCCACGAAACCACCACCGACGCCGAGGAAACCGGTGAGCGAGCCGATGAGCAGACCGGCGACGACCAGCTGCACCGCGCGCTTCCGGCGGCGCACGAGGGGCGCCGGGTGCGCCGGTCCCGGACCGCGCGACCGCAGCAGCATGCCGGCCGCGGCGACGGTCATCACGGCGGCGAACGTCAGCAGGAGGGCATCGGGATCGACCCGGGCGTTGAGGAGCGACCCGAGCAGGGAGGCCGGCACGCCCGCCACCGCGAGGAGCCCACCCGACCGCCAGCGCGTGCCGCCGTGGCAGGCGTGCACGGCGGTGCCGGCGGCCGCGGTCACCCCGACGATTACCAGGCTCGCCGTCGTGGCCTCCTGCGGCGTCAGGTCGAGCAGGTAGACGAGCGCCGGCACGGTGAGGATCGAGCCCCCGCCGCCCAGGGCGCCCAGCGTCAGCCCGATGAGGACGCCCAGGGCCAGCGCAGCGGCGATCACGAGAACCGCTGAGGCCGAGGCCCTCGGGTCGTCGGTCTACCCCTCACAGCACCTGGCCCGGGCTGCCGTCGTCGCGGACGACCGGCAGGCCGGCGGCCTGCCAGGCGCCCATGCCGCCGACCAGGTTGACGATGTCGATGCCGCGCGGCGCGAGGGCGGCCGTCAGCTGCCCCGAGCGGTTCCCCGACCGGCAGACCGCGACGATCGGGCGGTCGAGCGGGAGGTCCCCCAGGTCGAGCCGGCTGAGCGGGGCGTGCACGGCCTGCGGGGCGTGCCCGGCCTGCCACTCCTGCTCCTCGCGCACGTCGAGCAGCACGACCTCGCCGGCCTCGGCGCGGGCGACCGCGTCCTGCGCGGTCGTCTCGGGAACGGCGGACGTCATCGGGTTCCTCCTGGTGATCCGAAGTCGGCGGTCACGGCGAAGCGGTCGCCGCGGACGAGGGTGTGACGGAGCTCCATCGGCCGGCCGTGGACGCAGCCGGTGCGCTCCACCGACAGCAGCGCGACCCCGGCGGGCACCTCCAGCAGCGCCCGCTCGCCGCGACCGGGCACGACCGCTCGCACCGAGTCCGAGCCGCCGGTGAGGCGGATCCCGCAGTGCGTGAGCAGCTCGTCGTACAGCGCGGTGCGGGTGACGTCGACCTCGAGCAGCGGCGCGGCCACGTCCGCGGGGAGCCAGACGCGGTCGAGGGCCAGAGGGGCGGACCCGGCGAGCCGGAGCCGCTCGAGGTGCACGAGCGGAGTGGACTCCTCGAGCCCGAGCCGGGTCGCGACCACGCCGTCGCGCCGGACGTCGCGGACGCGCACCACCGAGCGCTGCTCCAGCCCGCTGCTCGCGACCGCGGCGTAGAGCCCGGTGAGCGCGCCGAGCGCCTGCTCGACCTCGGCAGGTGCGAGCCGCGGGCGGCGGCCGCGCTCGGCGGTGACCACTCCCTCGCGGCGCAGCTCCCGGAGCGCCTCGCGCACGGTGTGCCGGCTGACGCCGTACTCCCGCACCAGGGCCAGCTCCCCCGGGAAGGCGTCGGCGAACTCCCCCGTCGCCAGCCGCGCGCGCAGGTCCGCCAGCAGCTGCGCCCACAACGGCGCGCCGCCGCGCCGCAGGGCGCGGGGGGCGGGGGGCGGGGCAGGCACCCCTCTAATGTACGTACATTCTGCCCCGGCCACGTCCTCCCCCGGGAACTGCGCGGCTCGGACCCGGTTGAGCAGATA
>SCTD01000289.1 GCA_004299215.1 Frankiales bacterium
CCCCCAGCCACGTGGTCGCCATCGACAAGGCCGACAGCCGGCTCGACGCCGCGAAGCAGTTCGGTGCGGACCGGGTCGTCAACAACGACCGCGAGGACCCGCTGGCCGTCGTCAGGGAGCTCACCGGCGGTCTCGGCGCCGACGTGGCGATCGAGGCCGTGGGTGTTCCGGCGACGTTCGAGCTGGCGGCCGAGCTGGTCCGGCCGTGCGGGCACGTGGCGAACATCGGCGTGCACGGAGCGCCCGCCACGCTGCACCTGGAGGACCTGTGGATCCGGAACGTCACCATCACGACGGGTCTCGTGGACACCAGCTCGACCCCGACGCTGCTCTCGCTGCTGGAGAACCGCGCGGTGAACGCCTCGCGCTTCGTCACCCACCACTTCGGTCTCGACGAGTTCCCGCAGGCCTACGACGTCTTCTCGCGAGCCGGTGAGACCGGCGCGCTGAAGGTGGTCCTGAGCCGCTGAGCGCGCCCCGCTCTCAGCGGAAGCGGAGCAGCCCGGCACGGGCGGCGGCGGCCGCGCGCGCCTCCGACACCGGCTCGTCGTCCGCCTCGACCGGGTCGATGGCCGCCGCGACCGGTCCGGCCGTCAGCGCGGCGTCGTCCGGGACGTTGCGCTTGACGACGGCGAGCGCGATCGGGCCGAGCTCGTGGTGCCGCACGGCGGTGCCGACCCGGCCGACGTCACGCCCGTCGAGCTGGACCGGGTCGCCGGTGGCCGGCAGCTCGCTGTCGGAGCCGTCCAGGTGCAGCAGCACCAGCCGGCGCGGCGGGCGGCCCAGGTTGTGCACCCGCGCGACCGTCTCCTGCCCGCGGTAGCAGCCCTTGTCCAGGTGCACCGCGGTGCGCAGCCAGCCGACCTCGTGCGGGATCGTGCGGTGGTCGGTGTCGAGCCCCAGCCGCGGGACACGCGCGGCGACGCGCAGGGCCTCGTACGCCATCACGCCGGCGACCGGACCGTCGTACGACGCGAGGTACGAGCGCTCGACCAGGCGGGGCGTGGGGTCCGACACGACGGCGTACGACGTCGTCACGTCCTCCACCTCGACCCGGAGCATGAACTGCATCCGGCGGAGGAACTCGATCAGCGCGTCGGTCGTGCCGGGCTCGACGTGGGCGAGCACCGCGGTGCCGTCGTCGACCAGGTGCAGGTGGTGCTCGACGTGGCCCTGGGGGGAGAGCACCAGCGCCTGCGTCGGGACGCCGGGGACGAGGCGCTCGACGTGCTGGGTGATCAGGCTGTGCAGCCAGGACAGGCGATCGGGGCCGCTGACCCGGACCACGCCACGGTGCGACAGGTCCACCAGCGCCCCGCCGGAGGCAAGCCGGCGCTGCTCGGCGTAGGGGTCGCCGTAGTGGGCCGCGACTCCCTCGTCGGGAGCGTCGGCGGGGACGGCTCCCGGGCGGGAGAGCAGCGGGCTGGGGGTCACACCTGTGCGAAGGCCCGGCGGCGGGCGGGGATTCCCACCGGACGCACCGCGGCCCCTCCCGAGCGAGTCGGGAGGGGCCGCGGTGGTCAGGCTGGTGCTACGGACAAGGCAGCGGATCGAGCTCGCACGGCTCCTCGCTGGCTGCCGCGCTCGCCGTCGGGCTGGCGGTGCCGGTCGGGCTGGCGCTGGCCGTGGGGCTGGCCGTCGCGGTCGGGGTGGCCGAGCCGCTGGCCGTCGGCGTCGCCGTGCCGCTCGGGCTGGCGCTGCCGCTCGGGCTGGCCGACGGCGAGGCCGGCGGACAGGTCGGGCCGATGGGGAATGGGCCGGGCGTGCAGCTCGACGCGCTGGGCGACGGGCTGGCCGAGGCCGCGCCCGTGCCGGTCAGGTAGCCGACCACGTCGACGATCAGGTGCGCCGCCGGGGAGTTGGCCCCGCCGACGAACAGCGTCACCGAGCGGTTGTTGCCCAGCCGGCTGACGACCTCGTTGGCCTGCGTGAGGTTCGTCCGGAAGTTGACGTTGGACGTGCCCGGGTTGGTCGAGCCGGTCGGGAAGACCGTCACGAAGCCGGGGCGGGTGCCGTTGGTCGCGGTCACGTTGAGCACGACGCCGGTGGCGTTGCTCGGGACCGAGGACGGCATCGTCACGTCGACGTTGCCCGTACGCCGCGAGCCGCTGTTGGCGCGGGTGTCGAGCGCGCGGGTCGGCTGGTCCAGGCCGGTGAAGACCTGGGTGCCGGCGGGCGTGCCCGGGGTGACCGCGCCGACGACGTCGACGATGAGCGCCGCCGAGGCGGAGTCGACGAACAGCGACACCTTGTTGGCGTTGGCACCGGTGCCGACGCGGGTGATGACCTCGTTCGCCTGGGTCTGGCCGCGCTCGAAGTTGACGTTGCTCGTGCCCGGTCGCGTCGTGCCGGTCGGGTAGGCCACGACGAAGCCGCGAGCGCTGGTCGAGGTGGCCGTGACGTTGAGGATCGCGTCGGTGCTGCCGGACGGGATGCGGCCGGTCAGGTCGACGATGACCTCACCCGAGCGGGTCTTGGTGTCGGTGTTGCGGGTGTCCAGCGCGCGGGCCGGGGCGTTGGTGGTGATGCGGCCGGTGTCGCTCGAGCTCGTCGTGGTGAAGAAGCCGACCAGGTCGGCGATGACGTGCGCGCTGGCCGAGTCGACGAACAGCGAGACCCGCTTGTTCGCGGGCAGGCCCACGACGACCTCGTTGGCCTGGGTCTGACCGGCCTCGAAGTTGACGTTGGAGGTGCCCGGCTTGGTGTTGCCGTTCGGGTAGGCGACCAGGAAGCCGCGTGCCGACGGGTTGGTGACCGTCACGTTGAGCACGGCAGCCGTGGCGTTCGGGTCGCTGATGCGCTGCGACAGGTCGAGCACGATCAGGCCGGTGCGGCGCGCGCCGCTGTTGGCCCGGGTGTCGAGGGCGCGGACCGGGGTGGCGAGCCCGGCGTAGCGGGCGTCGGCCCGCGGAGCCGGCGAGGCCGTCGACGACGCGGTCGGCGTGGCGGTCGGGCTCGCCGTACCGGACGGCGACGGGGTGGCGGAGCCCGGCGTGACGGTGAGGCAGGCCGCGCAGCTCGCGCTGGTCTTTCCGTCGGTCAGCCGCGCCTGGACGCCCTTGTCACCGGCGTCGGCGTCGGTG
>SCTD01000290.1 GCA_004299215.1 Frankiales bacterium
CTCCTCGACCGGCGCGCACGCGACGACCGGCCGGATCGGCGAGCGCTACGTCCAGCTCGGTGCAGAGAACGGCTCGCTCGGCTTCCCGATCGGCGACGAGACCGTCGACCGCGACTCGCCGTTCAAGCGGTTCGGGATGCCGCCGGGCGGGCGGCAGGAGTTCGAGGGCGGCACGCTGTCCTACGACGCCCGCACCGGCACGGTCGTGATGACCCCGCGGTCGGCGTAGTCCGCTACCGGTCCTCGTCGCCGGCCAGCAGGAAGCGGTCGCGGCCCGCGGACTTCGCCCGGTAGAGCGCGCGGTCGGCGTGCAGCCGAGCGGCCTCCGGGGTGTCGCGGCCGGCCACCACGTCACCGACGAGGGCGCCGCCGATCGAGACCGTCGTCCGTACCCGGCGCGCGGCCTCGACCAGCCGCAGCCCGACGGTCGACGCCTGCTCGGCCGTCGCCGGCAGCAGCGCAGCGAGCTCGTCGCCGCCGACGCGGTAGAGACGCGCGTCGCCGCGCAGGTTCGACGTCAGCTCGTCGGCCAGCGCGCAGAGCAGCCGGTCGCCGGCGATGTGACCGAAGCTGTCGTTGACGGCCTTGAAGTGGTCGATGTCGATCAGCAGGCAGGCGGTGCCGGGCGTCGCGGCAGCCAGGTCGGCGGCGAACGACGCGGCGTTGCGCAGCCCGGTGAGCGGGTCCTCCTCGGCCCGCCGGCTCAGCTCGGCCATCGCCTCGGCGTTGGCGAGGGAGGCGGCGGTCTGCGCGGCGAGCAGCTCGACGGCCGCGCCGACGCTGGGGTCGTGCGGGACCGGGTGGGTGTCCGCGGTGATGAGCAGCCCGGTCACCCGGCCCGCGACGGCGAGCGGCTGCACGGCGATCGCCCGCACGTCCGACCGGAGCAGGAACTCGTAGCCGCGGGGGACGTCGACGCCGCCCGGGAAGTGCGACGAGGTGCCGGCCTCGACCCAGGCGGCGATGACCTGGTGCTCCTCGTGCGTCCACTGCGCGAGCGCCTCCGCGAGCGGACCCGCGGTGCACACGACGACCCAGGTGCCGTCGGGACCGACGGCGTTGAGCGAGGCGCTGCTCATGCCGGAGACCTCCCGCGCGCCGTCGACCGCGCGGCGGCGGATCTCGGCGGCGTCGGTCAGCGAGGTGAGGCCGACGGCGATGCGGGCCAGCCGCTGGGCGAGCGGCACGGGCGGCATCCCGCCGACCCGCTCGATCGCCGCGCCGAGGTGCTGTGCGGCGACGGTGAGCACCTCGACGACGTCGGCGGGCAGCTGGGTCATCGACTCGACGCTCAGCGCGCCGACGACCTCGTCGAAGACGCGCACCGGTACGCAGGCCTCCGCGGCCAGACCCGGGATGGCGGCGATGAAGTTCGGGTCCTGCTGGGCGTCCTCCACGTGCACGGGCTCGCCGCGGGCGACCACCCTGCCGATGATCCCCGCGGACGGGGTGAAGCCGTCGACGACCTGGAAGTAGCCGCGGGCGGCCTGGCAGCGCAACCGGCCGTCGACGAGCAGGTAGATGCTCGGCAGCTCGAAGGTCTCGCGCAGGTCGTCGGCCATGCCCTCGCAGGCCTCGGCGACCGTGCTGGCCACCGCGCAGCGCGAGTAGCGCTGGGTGCGAGGGTGGGGCACCGCAGCGGGCGCAGCGGCAACCCGGGACGTCATGCTCAGGGCATCGGGCCGCGGGAGGACACCCTGAACCCGTGCGTGCCAGATGGCCCCGACGGACCATGCCACCTGGTCACGGGGGAGGGTGACCCGCGGCACGCTCGTCGTACGCCCGGGCGCCGGTAGCCTGGGAGCCCACTGCCGAACCCCTCTGGAGCGACGTGTCCGTCCCGCCCTCCAAGGCGCTCCTGCTCGAGAACATCCACTCCGACGCCGCCTGGACCCTCAAGGACGCCGGCTGGGACGTGGAGCGGCTGACGCAGGCGCTCACCGAGGCCGAGCTCGCCGAGCAGCTCGCCGGCGTCCAGCTGCTCGGGATCCGCTCCAACACGACGATCACCCGCAGCGTGCTCGACGCCGCGCCGGACCTGCTCGCGATCGGCGCCTTCTGCATCGGCACCAACCAGATCGACCTGGCGGCCGCGGCCGAGCGCGGGGTGGCCGTCTTCAACGCGCCGTTCTCCAACACCCGCAGCGTCGTCGAGCTGGCGCTCTCGGAGATCATCGCGCTGACCCGGCGGCTGACCGAGAAGAACGCCGCGATGCACGCGGGCACCTGGGACAAGTCGGCGGTCGGCAGCCACGAGGTGCGCGGCCGACGGCTGGGCATCGTCGGCTACGGCAACATCGGCAGCCAGCTGTCGGTGCTGGCCGAGTCGCTCGGCATGTCGGTGCTGTTCTTCGACACCGCAGACAAGCTGGCGCTGGGCAACGCGCGCCGGTGCGGCACGCTCGACGAGCTGCTCGCCGAGTCCGACGTCGTGTCGCTGCACGTCGACGGCCGGGTGTCGAACAGCAGCCTGTTCGGCGAGGAGCAGTTCGCGCGGATGCGGGCCGGCTCGATCTTCCTCAACCTCTCGCGCGGCTTCGTCGTCGACCACGCCGCGCTGCGCGCCCACATCGAGAGCGGTCACATCGCCGGTGCGGCCGTCGACGTCTTCCCGGTCGAGCCGAAGTCGCCCGGCGAGGAGTTCGTCAGCGAGCTGCGCGGCCTGCCCAACGTCATCCTCACCCCGCACGTCGGCGGGTCCACCGAGGAGGCGCAGCAGGACATCGGCGCGTTCGTCGCGGGCAAGCTGCGTGACTACGCCGCGGACGGGACGACCTCGCTGTCGGTCAACCTGCCGCAGGTCGCGCTGCCGCGCTCGCCCGGCACCCGGCTGCTGCACCTGCACGTCAACACCCCGGGCGTGCTCGCCACGGTGACGTCGCTGCTCGCCGAGCACGGCATCAACATCGAGGGCCAGCTGCTCGCGACCGCCGCCTCGCTCGGCTACGTGGTGACGGACGTGGGCGACGCCGAGGTCGAGTCGTTCGCGGGAGCGCTGCGCGCGCTGCCGGAGACCGTACGGCTCCGCGTCCTGACATGACCCTTCCCCTCGACGACCTCCGCTCGGCGGTGGGCGCGGAGCACGTGCTGGTCGACGCCGACCTGACCCGTTCCTACGAGAGCGACTGGACCGGCCGCTTCTCCGGGCGGGCGGGCTGCGTGGTGCGGCCCTCGTCGACGGCGGAGGTGTCGGAGGTGCTGCGGATCTGCGACGCGGCCGGGGTGCCGGTCGTGGTGCAGGGCGGGAACACCGGGCTGGTCGGCGGCGGGATCCCGGCCGGGGGTGAGGTGCTGCTGTCGCTGACGCGGCTGGACTCCCTGGGAGAGGTGGACGTCGCTGCGGCCCAGGTGAGCGCCGGGGCCGGGGTGACGCTGTCCTCCCTGCAGGCTGCGGCGCGGGCTGCCGGCCTGGACTTCGGCGTCGACCTCGCGGCTCGTGACAGCGCGACCGTCGGCGGGCTGGTCGCGACGAACGCCGGCGGGATCCGGGTGCTGCGCTACGGCTCGATGCGCGCGCAGCTGCTCGGGGCCGAGGCGGTGCTCGCGGACGGGTCGGTCGTGTCGCGGATGGCCGGCCTCGCGAAGGACGGCACCGGCTACGACCTGGTGTCGCTGCTGTGCGGCAGCGAGGGGACGCTCGGCGTGGTGACCGCGGTGCGGCTGCGGCTGGTGCCGCGGGTGACCGCCCGCTGCGTCGCGCTGCTGGCGCTGTCGTCGACGCAGGCTGCCGTGGACCTGCTGCCGGGGTTGCGCGACCGGCTGCCGTCGCTGGCCGGCGCCGAGCTGGTCTTCGCGGACGGGATCGCCCTGGTGCGCAAGCACTCCGGGCTGCCGGCGCCCTTCGACGAGGAGCACCCGGCCTACCTGCTGCTCGAGTGCGCCGACCGGGTCGACCCGACCGATGCGCTGGTCGAGGCGGTGTCGTCGGCCGAGGGGCTGCTCGACGCGCGGGTCGCCTCGGACGCCGCCGGCCAGCGCGCGCTCTGGGCCTACCGGGAGCAGCACACCGAGGCGATCAACGCCGAGGGCGTCCCCGTGAAGCTCGACGTGTCCGTGCCGCTGCGGTCCCTGCCGTCGCTGGTCGCTGCCCTCCCGGAGACCGTCCGGGCGGTCGCTCCGGACGCCCGGCTGGTCGTCTTCGGCCACGTGCACGAGGGCAACCTGCACGTGAACGTCCTGGACGCCGGCCCGCTCGACGAGGAGGTCACCGACGCGGTGCTGCGCCTGGTGGCCTCGCTGTCCGGGTCGATCAGCTCCGAGCACGGTGTCGGCCGGGCGAAGGTGGAGTGGCTGGGGCTGTCCCGGTCGGCGACCGAGATCGCCGCGATGCGCGCCATCAAGGACGCCCTCGACCCTCGGGGCACCCTGAACCCGGGAGTGCTGCTTCCCTGAACTGTCCGCCCCCCACGCTGTCGGGAGCTCGCATGCAGGCTGCACGTCTGGTCGGTCCGGGAACGGTCGTGGTCGAGGACGTCGAGCGCCCCGCGGTCATGGGTCCCGGTCAGGTGCTCGTCCAGAACCTCGTGTCGACCATCTGCGGCAGCGACGTCCACGTGGTCTACGGCGCCACGGTGGAGGCGGGCAGCCGTCCCGGCTACCCCGGACACGAGTCGGTCGGGCTCGTCGTCGAGAGCTCTGCACCGGAGCACCGCCCGGGAGACCTGCTGCTGGCCGTCCCCAACCTCGCGCACGCCGGCGGCTTCGCGGAGTACCAGCTGCTGCCCGCCGGGCTCGTCCTGCCTCTGCCCGCCGATGCTGCGCCGGAGACCGCCGTTCTCGCCCAGCAGCTGGGCACCACGATCTTCGCCATGAAGCGCTTCTGGCCAGGAGCCGGCGAGGGCACGGCGGTCGTGCTGGGGGCGGGTGCCGTCGGGCTCTTCTTCACCCGGCTGTGCCGGCTCGCCGGGTTCGAGCAGGTCGTGGTCGCCGATCTGCACCCGCACCGGCTCGAGCTGGCCCTGGCCGTGGGGGCCACGCGGACCGTGCTGGCCGACGGGGACGCCGTGGTCGACGTCGTCCAGCAGGTGGAGCCCGCCGGGGCTCGGCTGGTCGTCGAGGCCGCCGGGACCGACGTGACCCGCCGGCAGGCGATCCACTGCGTCGCGGTCGACGGGCGCATCGGGATGTTCGGCATGCCCGCCGGTCCCGAGATGACGATCCCGTTCGAGCTGCTCTTCCGACGCAAGCCCACCGTGGAGTTCTGCTGGGACGCGCAGGCCGAGCCCGGGCACGCGTCCTTCCGCGAGGGGTGGGACGCGATCCGCACCGGGCGGGTCGACCCCGCGCCGTTCCTGCCGCGGCTCTGGCCGCTGGCCGACCTGCCGACGGCGCTGGAGGCCGCGCGGACGGCCGAGCCCGGTTCGGTGAAGTACGGCGTGCGCCTCGGCTGAGGCGCCCGGGCATACTCCGAGGGTCGTCATCGGCGGGGGACGCACTGCCTGGCTGGAGGGAGCGGGGATGGGCCCGCACCTGGGAGGCCCGGTCGGGATCCCGGCGGCACGACAGAGCTGGCTCGTCCCGGTCCTCGTCTTCACCACGGTGATCGCCGCGATCGTCAGCTCGTTGGGCGCACCGCTCATCCCGAGCATCTCGACGGCCCTGGAGGTGCCGCTCGGCACCGCGCAGTGGTCGTTGACGGCCGCGCTCCTGACCGGCGCCGTCAGCGCTCCCATCCTCGGCCGGCTAGGGGACGGCCCCCGCCGTCGCGAGACGCTCATCGGGGCGCTGGTCGCGGTCACGGCCGGCGGGGTGATCGCTGCGCTGGCACCGACGCTGGCGCTGCTCGTCGTGGGAAGGGCGCTGCAGGGCATCGGCCTGGGCCTGGTCCCGCTGACGATCGCAGCGGCACGGGACCACCTGCCGCCCGAGCGCGCCCCCGGCACGATCGCGCTGCTCGCGGTCTGCGCCGCCGCGGGCTCGGGCGCCGGCTACCCGATCAGCGGACTGATCGCGGACCGGGCAGGTGTCTGGGCGGCCTTCTGGTTCGGAGCGGCGTTCAGCGGCATCGCGCTGCTCTGCGTCGTCCTCGTCGTGCCGTCGAGCAGAGCGCGGCCCCCCGCAGGTCTCGACGTCCTCGGGGCGACCCTGCTCAGCGCTGGACTGGTGGCGCTGCTGCTCGCGATCGCGCAGGGTGATGTCTGGGGCTGGGGGTCCCCCCTCGTGATCGGCCTGCTGGTGGGTGCGCTGCTGGTGCTGACGCTGTGGACGGTCCAGCAGCTCCGCTCCCGCGCGCCACTCGTCGACCTGCGCCTCCTGCGCCGCCCCGTGGTGCTCACCGGTGACGGCTGCGCGGTGGTCCTCGGCATCGCCATGTACATGTACATCTCCGCGGTGACGGCGTACGTGCAGACGCCACGGGGAGCCGGCTACGGATTCTCGGCCACGGTCGTGGTCGCCGGGCTGTGCCTGGTCCCCTTCTCGGTCCTCAGCATCGCCGCCAGCCGTGCCCTCCCGCGGCTCACTCAGGCGGTGGGCCCGCGCGCCCTGCTGCCGATCGGCTGCCTCGTCGTGGCCTCGGGCGGGGCGTTCTTCGCGCTGCTGCACTCCGCGCTGTGGCAGGCCTTCGTCATGATGGGCATCGTCGGCGTCGGGTTCGGCCTGACGTTCGCGGCGATCCCCGGGATCATCGTGCGGGCCGTGCCGGACAGCGAGACCGGCAGCGCCATGGGCTTCTACCAGGTGGTCCGGTACATCGGCTTCTCTCTGGGCAGCGCCCTGACCGGCTCGATCCTGGCCGGGTACACGAGGGCCGGGGAGCACTTGCCGGTCGAGGACGGCTTCCGCGTCGTGCTGTGGATCGCGGTGACGGTCTGCGTCGTGGCGGCGGTCCTTGCCTGGTTGCTCCCGGGCCGCGCGGCCGCACAGGGCGCACGTGGGGAAGAGCTGGCGGACCGGGACGCCCAGCTCGGCAGCGCAGGTCTGATCGGGCTGACGCGGGAGTAGCCCGCTCGTCAGGGCGACCCGGCACCGATGACCGCGCCGGGGTCGAGCGACTCGAGCGTGGGGCGGCCCAGCAGCGCCAGCGTGCTGTCGATCTCGACGCGCAGGAGCTCGATCACCCGCTCGACGCCGGCTTGGCCGCCGGCGGCCAGGCCGTAGACCCAGGGCCGGCCGATCATGCAGGCCCTCGCGCCGAGCGCCAGCGCCTTGACGACGTCGCTGCCCCGGCGCACGCCGCCGTCGAGGTAGACCTCGGCTTGCCCGCCGACCGCCGCGACCACCTCCGGGAGCACGTCGGCGCTCCCCCGCAGGCCGTCGAGCTGCCGGCCACCGTGGTTGGACACCCACACCGCGTCGGCCCCGGCGTCCACCGACCGCCGGGCGTCGTCGGCTGTCATCACCCCCTTGACGACGAGCGGGCCGTCCCACAGCTCCTTCAGCCAGGTGACGTCGGCCCAGCCGACGGTGGGGTCGAACAGCTCGTTGACGACGTCCATCATCCGCAGCCGGTCGCGGGCGCCCAGGTCGGCGGAGGTGAAGTTCCCCATCGTCAGGCGGTGTCCGGACAGCTCGCTGACGGCGAGGCGGCGGAACCACCCGGCGTGCCGCAGGAGGTCCAGCGCCTGGTCGGCGCGCGGCCGTGGCGGCACCGTGAAGCCGTTGCGGAGGTCCCGCGTCCGGCGCGCGGCGACCGGCACGTCGACGGTCAGGCAGAGCGCGCGGAACCCCGCCTGCTGGGCCCGCTCGACGACGCGCCGCGTGAGCGCGCGGTCACGCCAGATGTAGAGCTGGAACCACTTCGGTCCCGCGCACGAGCGAGCGACGTCCTCCAGGCTCCAGGCCGACGACGAGCTCAGCGTCGACACCACGCCCGCCTCGCTCGCGGCCCGGGCCGCGGCGACCTCCCCGGTCGGATGGGCCAGCGCCGCCAGGCCGACGGGGGCCAGGACCACGGGGGAGTCGACCGGCGTGCCGAGCAGCGTCGTCGCCTGGCTGCGCCGGGAGACGTCCACGAGCGCCCGGGGGCGGAACGAGATCCCCTGCAGCGCAGCACGGTTGCGCGCGATCGTGATCTCGTCCTCGGCACCGCCCTCGACGAAGTCGCGCACGGTCCGGGGGAGGACGCGACGGGCCTCGGCCTGGACGTCGTCGACGCCGGCCGCTCGCGCCAGCCGTCGCGCGCTCACGGCCGCAGGCTCGCGCGCAGCTGCTCGACGCGGGCGGTCGCCGCGGCGCGGAGGAGGTCCGCATCGGTGCCCGCCGACACGAAGACCGCCCCCATCTCGACGTAGCGCGCGAGGACGGCCGGGTCCGTCACGCCGGCGACGCCGAAGGCTGTGCCCGCCGCAGCGGTCGCCGCAGCCACCTGCTCGTACATCCGGACGACGGCGGGGTCGTCGACCCGGCCGGGGATGCCGAGCCCCGCGGTGAGGTCCTGCGTGCCGACCAGGACGAGGTCGATGCCTGGGACTGCGGCGATCTCACCCGCTGCGCTGACGGCCGCCTCGCTCTCGAGCATGACGCAGAGCAGCGCCGACGAGGTCAGCCGCTCCGCGAGCTCGGCCGGTGGCACGTCCTGGTAGTCGAGCAGCCTTGCCGAGCCGCAGGAGGACCGGCGACCCAGCGGCGGGAACAGGCACCGCTCGACCAGCAGCCCGGCCTGCTCGGCCGACTCGACGTGCGGGGCGATGATCCCCTGGCAGCCGGCGTCCAGCAGCCTGCCGGCGGCGTCGTCCTCCACCGACGCCACGCGCACCAGGGGGGTGATGCCGAGCGCCGTCGCGGTCGCGCCGAGCGCGGCCGCATCGGCCAGCGAGGCGGTCGAGTGCTCCAGGTCGACGTACAGGGCGTCGAAGCCGGCGGCCCGCGCGAGGAACGCCAGGTCCGTCGTCGCGGCCATCGTCACGCGCAGGCAGAGCGACAGCTCCCTCGCCGCGAGACGCTCCTTCAGCCGGTTGCGCAGCAGGGGGAACCGCGACGGGGAGTCGGAGGAGCGGTGGGGCATTCCGGCCTCCGGTTCGCGGCAGGGAGGGACAGTGTGCGTCACGCGACGGGTGCAGCGGGCGCCCGGTCGTCCCGGAAGGGATGGACAATGCTCGAGGGCGAACTAATAATAGGACCGAACTCGGGAAGGCGGTGACGATGACGGCAGGAAGTCGGCCCTCTCGGGTGGCGGTCATCGGGGCGGGGGCAGCCGGCCTGTGCGCGGCCAGGCACCTGCTGGCTCGCGGCGTCGACGTGACGGTCCTCGAGCTGGGCTCGTGCGTCGGCGGGCTGTGGGTCTACGAGAACGACAGCGGCAGGAGCCCGGCGTACAGGTCGCTGCACATCAACTCCGAGGCTGCCGTCACCGCCTTCGAGGACTTCCCCTTCCCCGCGGGGACCCCGCTCTTCCCGTCTCACGCCGAGGTGCGCTCCTACCTCGAGGACTACGCCCGGGCGTTCGGCATCACCCCCCGGATCCGCTTCCGGACCGCGGTCACCGCCGTCGAGCCGCTGCCGGCAGACCGCTGGCTGCTCCGGCTGGGAGACGGCTCGACCGAGGACGTCGACGCGGTGGTCGTCGCGACCGGTCACCAGGCCGAGCCCAGCCATCCGCCGTTCCGGGACGACTTCGCCGGCACGTACCTGCACGTGCACGACTACCGGGTGCCCGAGCCGTTCGCCGGGAAGCGGGTCCTGGTGGTCGGGACGGGCAACAGCGCCATGGACTCCGCCGCCGACCTGGCGGGCGTGGCGGCCACCGTGGCCGTCGTCGCACGGTCGCCGGTGCTCATCATGCCGCGGATGCTCTTCGGCGTCCCGACCGCGCGCGTCCTTGCCCGGATCGAGCGGCCCTGGATGCCGTGGGCGCTGCGCCGGCGGCTGCGCGTGCTGCTCGCCACGATCGTGCACGGCCGCATGGAGAGGTGGGGTCTGACGACTCCGACAACGCGGACGCACCCGACCGGGCACGCGACGATCATGTCGCACGCGGCGTACGGCCGGGTCGTCTTCCGGCCCGGCATCACGGCGGTGCGCGGGACCGAGGTGGAGTTCGCCGACGGCCGCCGCGAGGAGTTCGACGTCA
>SCTD01000291.1 GCA_004299215.1 Frankiales bacterium
GCGACGGCCGCGCTGGCAGCCCCGCCGCCGTCGTAGACGAGGAAGATCGGCTCCAGGTCGGCCTCGACAGCGGTGTAGAGCGCGAGCCGGTCGCTCACGGGTCCGGCCATGGTGTTCTCGTGCGGCAGCACGATCTCGTCCTCGGCAGGGGTGAGCCCGAGTGCCCCGAGCAGCCCGCGCTGGACGTGGCCGTCCGGGGCCGCCTGCTCGTAGACGTAGAGCGCCGGGACGTCGTCGGGACGCAGGACCCCCTCGGCGCGCCAGGACCGCAGGGTCGCCGCGGCCCGTGCGTAGCGGTCCTGACCTCCGGCTGCGTCGTCGCGTGGGAGGATGAGGCGCACGACGTTGTGCTCGCTCCGGGCTTCCAGGGCGCGCACCTCGTCGTCGGACAGCACGTCGTACGGCGGGGACGTCAGCGCAGCGAGGTCCCCGGCAGTCGCAGGGTCGAAGCGCAGCGCCCGGAAGGGCGACAGGACCAACCCGCTCGGGCGGGGGACGGAGGAGGAGAGGTCCGCGGGCGGCGAACCGCCGGGCGCAGTCCCGCGGGAGTGGCGTGCGGCGCTCATGCAGCGAGACTAGAGGTGCGGCCCGATCCCGCATGACGAGGACGACCAGGAGGAGACGGCGTGTCAGAGAGCCGGTACGACCCGAGGTACGACCCGCGCGCACCCGAGGAGGAGCGCCCCCGGCCGTTCTCGGACCTGCCGCCTCCGCCTCCGGACGTCGTCCCGTCCGGTGAGGTCTACGACTGGTTCATCCGCGGCTGCGACCTGCTCGACAACGGCGACACCAACGCCGCCGTGCAGCTGCTCAGCCACTGCGCTCAGGCCGAGCCGGAGTCCCGCGCCGTGCGCGAGGCGCTCGCCCGCGCGCAGTTCGACATCGGGATGTACGACGAGGCGCGCGCCAACTTCGAGTGGATCATCTCTGTCAACCCCGCCGACGACTACGCGCAGTTCGGCCTGGGACTGGCCGCGACGAAGGCCGGTGACCTGGTCTCGGCCGTCGAGCACCTCGCGCTGGCCGCGGCCATGCGACCGGACATCGCCTACTACTCAACTGCCCTGCGGGGTGCCCGCGCGGCGCTGACCGCCGCGCAGCGCTGAGCGTCGACCCCGAGCGGGGGCGCGCGCTCTCGTCCTGCCCGGTGCCGCTCGCGGAGCGGTACGACGCCGCGCTCTGCGACCTGGACGGCGTCCTCCACCTCGTGGACGACCCGGTGCCGCACGCGGCGGAGGCGGTCGCCGCGGCCCGCGCGGCCGGGCAGCGGTTCGCGTTCGTCACGAACAACGCCTCACGTGCGCCGCAGGTGGTCGCCGAGCGGCTGACCGGGCTCGGGATCCCGGCCGCCGTCGACGACGTCGTGACCAGCGGGCAGGCGGCGGCGCGCACACTCGCCGCGCGGCTGCCGGCGGGAGCGACGGTGCTGGTCGTGGGCTCGCAGGCGCTCGCGGACGAGGTCAGCGGTGCGGGGCTCCGGCCGGTGCGGACCGTGGCCGAGGCGGGAGAGGCGGGTCCGGACGCCGTCGTGCAGGGACTCGCACCGGCCACGAGCTGGACCGATCTGTCCGAGGCCACCGTCGCCCTGCATCGGGGGGCGCTCTGGGTGGTGGGCAACACCGACCTCACGCTGCCGACCTCGCGCGGGCAGCTTCCGGGCAACGGCGCCTTCGTCGAGGTGCTGCGCCGGGTGACCGGCCGCGAGCCGCTCGTCGCGGGCAAGCCCGACCCGGCCCTGCACCGGGAGTCGGTCGAGCGAGTGGAGGCCGCCCGTCCGCTGGTCGTCGGCGACCGGCTGGACACCGACGTGCTGGGCGCGGTGCGGGGCGGGGCGGACAGCCTGCTGGTGCTCACCGGCGTGACCGACGTCGCGGGGCTGCTGGCGGCTCCGGCCGGGAGTCGGCCGACGTACGTGGGGCGGGACCTGCGTGCGCTGCTTCACCCTCAGCCTGAAGTGAAGGTCGAGGGTGAGACGGCGCACTGCGGTGCGTCGACGGCGACGGCGGCCGCCGGGGTGCTGCGCGGGGACCCGGGCCGCGACGACGGGCTGCGGGCGCTGGCCGCGCTCGCGTGGCGCCTCGCGGACGCCGGTCGCCCCGCCCGCTGGGCGGGCTGACCCGGCTACACGGGCTGACCCGGCTACAGCAGGGCGCGCAGCTTGAGCAGGTCGAGCGGGCTGGCCTGCACCTTGAGCCGTCCGGTCGCCCAGGCCATCGGCGCCGACAGCTCACCCTCGACGAGAGCCAGCAGGTCGTCGGACGCGGCGGACAGCCGCACCTGGGCGCCGTCGGTGTCCTTGCCGTCGGTCCGGCGCAGCTCCTCGATGCCCTCGTCGTTCAGCGTCGCGAGGAACACCACGTCCAGGTCGGGCACGCGGCAGGCGAGGGTGCGCGTGACGACGTAGCGTGCGCGCAGCTCCGGGTCGACGGCGGCCAGCTTCTCGGCAAGGGCGGTCAGCGCCTGCTCGCACTGCTGCACCGACGCCATGCGCGCTCCACCTCCTCCGTGCTCGTCCCGCAGCAGCTCCGCAGCGGTCCGGCCGCTGCGCCACCCTGCCCTGCACTGGCCGGCCTCACGCTAGCGCCGTCCAGGACTGGTCCGCGGTACGGTCCGACTCCGTCGACCGATCGGGGTACACCGTGCGCGATGCGCTGAAGAGCTACCTGGCCCTGGCCAGTGGGGTCACCGAGGTCACCCGGCAGCGTGCGCAGGCCGCCGCCAAGGCGCTCGTCGCCCAGGGCGAGGCGACCGCCGAGCAGGTCACCGCACTCGCCGAGGACCTCCGCACGCAGACCCGGCAGAACCGCGAGGCGGTCGTGGCCCTCGTCGGCTTCGAGGTCGACCGGGCGCTCGGCCGTGTCGGCCTGGCCAGCGCGGACGAGGTCACCGCGCTCACCGAGCGCGTGCGCGCCCTCGAGAGCCGGCTCGCCCGCCTGGACGGCACGGCGCCCGCGAAGAACGCGCCCGCCAAGAAGGCTGCTGCGAAGACGGCGCCCGCCAAGAAGGCTGCTGCCAAGAAGGCGCCCGCCAGGAAGGCGCCCGCCAAGAAGGCGCCCGCGAAGAAGGCTGCTGCGAAGAAGGCGCCCGCCACGAGGTCCGGCGCGTGACGCTGGACGCCCCCGGCCTCGACGCTCCTCCGGGAACGCCGGACCAGGCCCCGACCGCAGTGCTCGCCGCGCGCCAGCGGCTGACGGCGCTCGCGGACGCGCCGGTCGCGGAGCACGTCGAGGTGTTCGACGAGGTGCACCGGCTGCTGCAGGACGCGCTGGCCACGCTCGACGAGGCCTGAGCTGGCCCGCAGGGCCCGGCTCGACGCTGAGCTCGTCCGCCGCGGCCTGGCCCGCAGCCGGGAGCAGGCGGCCGAGCTGGTCGCCGCGGGCCTGGTGAAGGTCGCCGGCACGACCGCGACCAAGCCGGCCACGGCCGTGGAGGCCGCCACCCCGCTGGTCGTCGAGCAGCCGGCAGGGGAGTCGTACGCCAGTCGTGGGGGGCACAAGCTCGCCGGCGCGCTGGACGCGTTCGGCTACGACCCGCGTGGCAAGCGGGTGCTCGACGCGGGAGCGAGCACGGGCGGCTTCACGGACGTGCTGCTCCGCCGCGGGGCGGCGCACGTCGTGGCGGTCGACGTGGGCTACGGCCAGCTCGCCTGGTCGCTGCAGACCGACGAGCGGGTGACGGTGCTGGACCGCACGAACGTGCGCTCGCTGGAGCTCGCGCAGGTCGGTGAGCCGGTCGACCTGGTGGTGGCGGACCTGTCCTTCATCCCGCTCGGCCTGGTGCTCCCGGCGCTGTGGCGGTGCTGCCGGCCGGACGCGGACCTGCTGCCGATGGTCAAGCCGCAGTTCGAGGTGGGCAAGGAGCGGCTGCCGGCCGGCGGCGTGGTGCGCGACCCGGAGCTGAGGGCCGACGCGGTGCGGGGGGTCGCCGAGCAGGCCGCCGCTCTGGGGCTCGGCGTGCGCGGGGTCACGGCCAGCCCGCTGCCGGGGCCGAGCGGCAACGTGGAGTACTTCCTGTGGCTGGCCGCCGGCGCGCCGCCGCTGGAGGAGGACCTGC
>SCTD01000292.1 GCA_004299215.1 Frankiales bacterium
CATCGGACCGGGTGATGTCGACGCCGTCGAACCAGATGCTGCCGGCGACCGGCGTCACCAGGCCCGATGCGGTCGCGACCGCCCGCCAGGGCATCGTGCAGGTGCCCGGCGGCAAGGCGGTCTTCCCGACGCTCACCGTCGCCGAGCACTTCACGGTCGGGGCCTGGTTGTTCGCCGACGAGGACCCCGTGGCGGTGGCCGCCCGCACCGGCGAGGTGCTCGCGCTGTTCCCGCGGCTGCAGGAGCGGTGGGACCAGCTGGCCGGCAACCTCTCCGGCGGCGAGCAGCAGCAGCTCGCCCTGGGCATGGCGTTCGTGGCGCAGCCGAAGCTGCTCGTCATCGACGAGCTCTCGCTCGGGCTCGCGCCGACTGTGGTGGGCCAGCTGCTCGAGATCGTGCGCCGGATCCACGCGTCCGGCTGCACGATCATCCTGGTCGAGCAGTCCGTCAACGTCGCGCTGACCGTCGCCACGCGCGCCTACTTCATGGAGAAGGGCGAGGTCCGGTTCTCCGGTCCCACCGAGGAGCTGCTCGGGCGCGACGACATCCTGCGCTCGGTCTTCCTGCACGGCGCGAGCAAGGGCATGGGTGAGGCGCCGGCGACCACCGGCGCCCGGGAGCGGGAGCCGGTGCCGGACGGTCCCGGCACGCCGGTGCTGGAGGTCGCGGGTCTGCGCAAGAGCTTCGGCGGGATCAACGCCGTGACCGACGTCAGCTTCACGCTGCGCGAGGACGAGATCCTCGGGCTCATCGGCCCGAACGGCGCGGGCAAGACGACGATCTTCGACCTGATCAGCGGCCACCTGCCGGCGGACGGCGGCACCGTCCGGCTCCAGGGTGTCGACGTCAGCGGCTGGGGCGCCGACCGCCGGGCGGCCGCCGGGCTCGGGCGGTCCTTCCAGGACGCGCGCATCTTCCCCAGCCTCACCGTGGCCGAGAACATCGCGATCGGGCTGGAGCGCCACATCGACGTGCGCGACCACGTGTCGGCGCTGTTCGCGACACCGGCGATGCGGGAGTCGGAGGAGGACGTCGCGTTCACCGTCGACGACCTGGTCGAGCTGCTCGGCCTGGGCGCGTTCCGCGACAAGTTCGTCAGCGAGCTGTCCACCGGGTCGCGCCGCATCGTCGACCTCGCCATGTCGATCGCCCACGACCCCACGGTGCTGATCCTCGACGAGCCCAGCTCCGGCATCGCCCAGCGCGAGACCGAGGCCCTCGGCCCGCTGCTGAGGGACATCCGGCGGGCCACCGGCTGCGCGATGCTCGTCATCGAGCACGACATGCCGCTGATCACCTCGCTGTCGGACTCGATCGTCGCGCTCGAGCTGGGCCGGGTCGTGCTGCAGGGGACTCCCGACGAGGTGCTGGCCGACCCGCGGGTCGTCTCGTCCTACCTCGGCGGCGACCTGTCCACGATCCAGCGCTCCGGCGGCGCCGAGCAGCCCGCACGCAAGCGGGTGCCCGTGGGCGCCGTCGCAGGGGAGGGCCGATGACCGGACCACTGGCGCGTACGACGACCGCGCTCGGCCTCGCCGTCGCGACGGCGCTGGTGCTGCCGGCGGGGGCGGCGTCTGCCGAGCTCGCTCCCGAGGCGGAGCGCACCGCCTGGTTCAACGCGGCGTCCGGCGGCGGCCTGGCCGCCCCGCAGCCGACCACCTCCGACGACGACCTCCGGGTCGCCCGAGCCCTCGAGCCGCAGGCCTTCTCGGCCCTGCTCTACTCCGGCGAGGGCCTGCGGGCCTCGCTCGACCTGACGGTGCGGGCCGGCAGCGCGCAGGGCACCCCCGACGTGGTTGCCTGCCCCACCGTGGACACGGCATGGGAGGACGGCGGGAACCAGCCGATGGACGCGGCGCCCGAGTACGACTGCGACGCCTCGACGTCCTACGGCCTGCTGTCCGAGGACGGCACGACGCTGTCCTTCGGGCTGGACGGCGCCTTCCAGGTCGAGCCGGGCACGTGGAGCATCGCGCTGGTGCCGACCCCGGGCGGCGTGGCCGCGGGCCCGCCGCCGGCGGCCCCGCTGCCGTTCACGGTCGACCTCGAGCCGCCCGCTGCCGGCGCCTTCGTGATCGAGCAGGAGCTCGTCGCCCCGCCCCCGGACCAGCCGCCTGCCGTGACCGCCCCGACCACGACCGGCACCGGCTTCGCGCCCGCTGCCGACCTCGACGGACCGGTCGGCAGCGCGCTGGCCGAGACCGCGCTGCCGGCCGTCGCGGCGGCCGCACCCGAGGCCGCTGCCCCCGTGGCACCCGCGCCCGTGCTCGCCACGGCGCCGCTCGCGGTGCTCCCGGCGTCACACGCGGGCGACGAGGACGCCGGCCGTCGGCTGCTCGCGCTGCTGGCCCTCGCCGGGGGCAGCGCGGCCGTCGGCTACGCCGCGGGTCAGCAGCGGCCCGGTCCGCGGCTGATCGGCGGGCGGGCGCGGATCGGCGGACCCGCGGCCGCCGGAGCCGTGGCGGCGCTGGCGCTCGGTGACGACCGGCCGCGGGGCATCGGCCGGTTCGCCAAGGTCCGTGACGAGGCGCCGAGGAGGCTGCGATGACCGTCGAGCTGGACGAGCGTGTGGACGAGCGTGTGGACGAGGCGCCGGTCGACGACCGCCGCGTCGACGGCCGCACCGCACGCGGGCAGCGCACCCGCGACGGCGTCGTCGACGCCCTGCTGGCCCTGCAGGAGGAGGGCGAGCTGTCGCCGACCGCGCAGCAGGTGGCTGCCCGGGCCGGGGTCGCCCTGCGCACCGTCTTCGGGCACTTCTCCGACATGGAGACCCTCTGGGCGGAGGCGGGCCAGCGCGAGCTCGACAAGCTGGGCAGCCTGGCCACCCCCGTCGACCCGGCGCTCCCGCTCGAGCAGCGGATCGAGCTCTTCTGCTCCTCCCGGGCCCGGGTGCTCGAGGCGCTGCTGCCGGTGATGCGCGCGGCCCGGCTGCGCGAGCCGTCGTCGGCGCAGCTGCAGCGCAACCGCGAGCTGTTCATCGCCGCCGGCGACGCCGAGGTGCGCGAGGCGTTCGCCCCGGAGCTCGCCGCGATGGACGCGCCGAGACGCGCCGCCTGCCTCGACGCGCTCTACCTCGCGGCCGGCGGTCCGTCCTGGGACGCGCTGCGCCACGACCGCGGCC
>SCTD01000293.1 GCA_004299215.1 Frankiales bacterium
ACGTCGCGCCGATCAACGAGCTCGGGAGCGGCGTGACGACTGCCGGTAGCTACGTCATCGTCGGTTCGGGCAAGACCGCCACCGACGGGATCGTGCACCTGCTGGCGCAGGGCGTGTCGCCGGAACGCATCGTGTGGGTGCGCCCACGCGACCCGTGGATGCTGAACCGGGCCGTCGTCCAGCCCGATCCGCTGGTGGCGCTCGGACTTGCGACCGACACCATGACCGCGGCAGCGGCCGCAGAGTCGCTCGACGACCTGTTCCGCCGCCTCGAAGCAGCCGACGTGCTGTTCCGGATCGACCGGGACGCCGATCCCACGATGGCGAAGACTCCGACGCTGGGCCGATGGGAGCTGGATCTGCTGCGCACCATCGAGAACGTCGTTCGTCTGGGGCACATCAGGCACGTGACCCGCCGCGAGATCGTCCTCGACGCCGGCACGGTGGCCCTTCCGCCCGACTCGCTGATCGTGCACTGCGCCGCCTCAGGACTGCAGTACCCGCCGGTGGTCCCGATCTGGTCACCGGACAAGATCCGGCTGCAGACGATCCGGGCCGGCTTCCCGTGCTTCGGTGCGGCACTGGCCGGACACGTCGAGGCGACGCGCGACGACGACCGGGAGCGCAACCGGCTGTGCCCGGCCAACAACCTGCCCGACACGCTGTCCAGCTGGGCGCGCATGCAGGTACGCGGGACTCTCGCGACCCGCACGTTCGGCGCCGAGCCCGATGTCGCTGCGTGGGCGAACAGCTGCGCCCTCAACCCCGCCCGGATCACGCCGTCGCAACGCGACGACCAGGATGTCCAGGCGGCCTTGGCACGTCTGGCTGACGTCGTCGAGGACGGGCTCCGCCGGCTGGACGAACTTGCTCACCACGAGTCGCTCTCGAGCGTCGCCGGATAGCCCCGAGCGGCCTGTCCGACTGTGCGGGCGCCGGAGTCCTTCCAGGTCACCGCCACGCCGGGTGCGCGCACCGGCCGCGGCCGGGGGTGAGGTCGGGCTCGCGGTCCGGGTAGACGTTCAGCAGCACCTCGCAGTCGCAGCAGCCGCCCCGGCTCTTCAGCCACGCCGTGAGCCCGCCCGTACGACGGCGGCGCATCCGTTGGTGCCCCTGCCACTCGTGCGTCAGGGTCAGCCTGCCGTTGCAGAGGCTGTAGCGGAGCGCGCGGTGCAGGTAGCAGGCCAGGCAGTCGTCCGGCCTCGGCAGCAGGTCGCCCAGCTGGCACGCGCGCAGGTGGGCCTCGGCCGCGGCGATCACGGCTGCCTCGACGTCGTCCATCGGTCCTCCTCGGGTCGGATGCCCCTGTCCTACGGCCGACCACCGACACCCCGCGGGTGGTGTCCACAGACGCCGCCGTCGCATCGCCACGACATGCGGCAGCCGCTCGAATGAGAAGATGGGACGCCACGAGCAGGAGGTGCCATGTCCAGCACGACGCTCGACCCGGCCGGGCCGTGGACGTTCGACCAGCTCGGGGACCTGCCCGACGACGGCCGCCGTTACGAGGTCGTCGACGGGCATCTCGTCGTGACACCGCCGCCCTCGCAGGAGCACCAGCTCGTGGCGAATCGGCTGCTGCGGCAGCTGCTCGCGGCCTGCCCGGACGAGTGGGAGGCGCTGAGCGAGTTCGCCCTCCCGCTCGGTACGGACGGGCGCGTCCCCGACCTCGCTGTCGTGCGCCGGCACGCCCTGCCGGGGGAGGCGCCGCCGCACCCGCTCGGGCCCGCGGAGTTCGGGCTCGTCGTCGAGGTCACGAGCAGGTCGACCCGCAAGACGGATCTGTTCGCCAAGCCCGGGGAGTACGCGGAAGCGGGGATCGCGCTCTTCTGGCGGGTCGAGCGTCATCCCGAGCTCGCGGTGCACCCGTTCCGGCTCGGAGCCGAGGGCTACCAGCCGGGTGCTGTCGTCCGCGGCGCCGGCGGCACCTGCCCCGTGCCGTGGGGCGAGGTCGCGCTCGACCTGGACCGCATACGGAGCGGTTGACGATGGAGCTGGCCGGGGCTGCGGCTGGCGCCGGCCCGCTCACGGGGCTCAACCGGCGCTGTCGGACACCTTCTCCGTGTGGCGGCAATGCGGAAACGTGCTGCAGCCGAAGAACGCGCCGTACGGCCCCTTGCGCGCAACGAGGCTGCCCTGATCGCACGCCGGACAGATTCGCACCGCCGACGACGCCCGGCGGACCCGGACGTGCTGGCCGGTGACGGCGGCATGTCCTGACCGCACGCGCCCTGCTCTCAGCCCGCCGGCAGGCCCAGCCGCTCGCGCAGCTTCTCCGGCCGCAGCGAGAAGACGCCGGTCGAGAAATCAGCCGGCGGGAAGCTGTCGATCAGCCGTTCCACTTCGGCGCGACGCGTCGGATCGCCCGCCGCCTCCAGCGGTGTCACCCCACCCAGCGCCGGCACCGGCTCCTCGCACCACTGCTGCTCATGCTGCTCGATGAAGGCGAGCATCGCCTCCTGGACCCCGGCATCTGAAGGAGCCACATCCGAGACTGGGATCTCGGGCAGGTGGTCCAGGTCGAGGACGTCGCCGTCCGGACCTACGAGGACGGGCGGACGCTCGAGCGCGGCGATCCACTCGAGGAGCTCGAAGCCGTCTTCTCCGTCGAGAACGTCGAGCAGGCTGCGTTCCCGCCCAGGGGGGACCGTGAACAGCCCACCGACGAACTGGTGCGTCTTCCCGTCCGGTACCGCGCGGGCACACAGCAGCGAGCCCTTCCGCGCCGCGCGACTGAAGGTGCGCTCCCGCACGTCGAGCACGTCGCCGGTGCGCAGGTCACGCACCTGGACGCCGGCGCCGGGCTGCACGTCGACGATCTCGTAGACGGTGCGGTCGACCAGCGTCCAGGCGCGGCCGAGCAGCTCCTCGTCGCCTGGCAGCAGCGAGCCTCGCTCGTCGAGGAACCGGTCGAACCAGCCGCCCTCGTGCAGCACCACGTCGATGACCATCGGGTCCGCGAGCGCATGGGCAAGGCTCTCGCGGCTGGTCGGGTCCTGCGCACGAGCTGCGGCGTGCTCGTAGACGACGTTGCTCGTGTGGTCGCCACGCCGCTCCAGGAAAGCCGCGGCCTTCCGGCACAGCCAGCCCACGCGTTCAGGCAGTGGTGGCAACGCGCGCTGACCTAGGTGGCACTGCTTGAACTTGCGTCCCGACCCGCACCAGCAGGGCTCGTTGCGTCCAGGCAAGCGTGCGGCCGGGATGACCAGAGACTCCAGAGTGCGCACGTCGTCGGAGTTGGTGGCCGTCGCCCCGACGCCTCGCCACAGGTTCAGTGCAGTCTCGGCGTCACCCCGGTCCGAGTGGTACCAGGCGAGCCGGTCTACCGCAGGTCCCCACGACGGCTCGGCGCGTACGGCCGACCGCAGGCTCGCCTCGGCGTCCTCGACGCGGCCCTCGCGCTCGGCCAGCACGGCCGCCAGCCAGTGCGCCACCGCCTGGTGTCCCGGGCGCGCCGCCGCAGCCAGCAGTCGCGGTACGAGCGCCGCCGCGCGCTCGACCTGCTGCGGATCGTCCTCTCCTCCGATCAGCTCGTCGGCGACGACCTCGAGCAGCGCCGGGTCGTGGAAGAGCGCCAGCGCGCGTCGGGCGGCGGCCGCATCGAGCTGTGCCTCGTCGAGCGAGTTCAGCACCTCCGTGACCTCGCTCAGCAGCTCGCCGTCGAGCTGGTTCATGAGGCGGAACATCCGGCTGCCCTGCCTGGCGTTCTGCCACACCGACTCGTCGTGCGCCACCTCGATGTCGCGCACCTCGAGGCCGGCGGCGGCGAGCAGCGTCGACACCGGAGCGGTCGGCGTCGCGAACGCAGTGGGGTCCATGACCCGCACCTGCAGGAGCAGCTCCTCGACGGGCACGGGCAGCCACGGCTCGGCAACGGCTCGGTCGTACGCCGAACGCAGCAGCTTCACGATCGCGTCGTCGGCCGCCGGTGGCGTCGTCAGGTGAGTGCAGGACACGCGGCCGTCGCGCAGGTGAACAGCCACCACGCCGTACGGCGGGACGTCACTCAGCCAGCCGGTCGGGCCGACCCACGCCCCAGGGGTGACCGACACGGACGCGCCGTTCTCCAGAGTCACGTCGGCGCGGCGTCGGAAGCCGTGCAGGTCCGCAGCGAGAAGCAGGAGGTCGTTGTCGCGCTCCTGCGGGGTGAGCTCGTGGGTGAGGACCATGTCGTCGGTCAGCGTCTCGACGTGGACGACGTCGTCGCCGGCGAGGAGCTCGAGCGGGCCGTGCTGGTCGATGACGTGCTGCTCGACGCGGTCGAGCAGGAGCTCGACGACGGGGTCGTCGACCGAGACACCGAGCCGGTCGCCGAGGAGCTGGTCGAGCTCGTCGAAGGGCAGGGCGCGGTGCGTGCGGACGATGTCGATCAGCGACTGCTCGATCTGCTCGCCCGAGGGGAGGGGGAGCCGCTCCAGCGCTGCGAGGTAGTCGGCCTCCTCGAACGGCGTGTCGTCGTCGAGCGCCGCCATGAGCGTGGGCGTGAAGCAGAGGGCGAGCTGGCGCAGGACGCTCTCACGGTCGAGGCCGGCGGCGAGCAGGCGGCGCGCCGTACGCCACACCTCCGGCGGGTCGTCGTCGGCGATCTGGCTGGCGATCACCTCGCGCACGGTGTTCTGGAGCGTCGCTCCTGGCTGATCGGGGTCGATCCGGCCGATCAGGAGCTGGCCGCGCTCGTCCGGGTCCTCGGGGTCCGCCCCTCCCGGGAGGTCGTCGAACAGGAACGCCACCTTCTCCGCATCCATGGCGGCGATGCTACGGACGGAACGGTGAGCCGCTGCAGTCACGGGGCGCGGTACACCTCACCGCGATGATCGACGCGCAGGACGACGACCTCGTGACGCTCGTCGTTGATCCGATACAGCACGCGATAGGTGCCGCGGCGTGCCGCGTGGATGCCGGCCAGGTCGCCGCGCAGCGGCGCGCCGAGGCAGCGAGGGTTGTCCAACAGCGCACCGGTGACGAACTCGATCACGGCTGCCGCTACCGCCTCGGGAAGGCGGGACTGGACGGCGCGGACTGCCGGCGGGGTCAAGACCAGCTCGTACGGGTCGGTCACGACCGGAGCGAACGCACCGCGTCCACACCGCGCACCACGTCGCCGGACGTGTAGGCCGCGTCGGCTTCCCGGATGTCCCTGAGGGCGTCCGGGTCGCTGAGCACCGCGAGAGTCTCCTCGAGCTCGGCCAGGTCGTCCGGGCTGAGGATGACGGCGGCAGGGCGCCCGTTGCGGGTGACCGTGACACGCTCGTGCTGGTGTTCGACGCGATCGATGACTTCGCTGAAGTGGTCCCGAACCTCACGCAACGGCTCCACAGTCATGTCCACAATTGTGGCGCTCGTGGCATCGCTTGGCAAGGCTCGGCAGTCGGCCGACTGTGAAACGGTCAGCACGACGGCGCATCACCGCCACGCCGGATGCACGCACCGGCCGCGACCGGGGGTGAGGTCCCGCTCGCGGTCCGGGTAGATGTTCAGCAGCACCTCGCAGTCGCAGCAGCCGCCCCGGCTCTTCAGCCACGCCGTGAGCCAGCCGGCCCGACGGCCGCGCACGCGCTGCTGGCCCGGCGACTGCACAACTTGTACAACAAGC